>NZ_LXPC01000001.1:0-229210 GCF_003590275.1 Dehalobacter sp. MCB1
TGCGGTCTCATCTCTCCGGGCGATCTTTGTCCCTGCGGTCTCATCTCTCCGGGCGGTCTTTGTCCCTGTGGTCTCATCTCTCCAGGTGGTCTTTGTCCCTGACTCGTTTTGTGACCTTCTGCATTTCTAAAACTTTCCGGGGGAGCATTTTCTTCGGTTCTTTTTCTGGCAGGAACTTTTTCCTCAGCCCCGGCAGCCTTAACCGGCCTGCTTACTTCTTTTTTCTGTGATTCGCCTGTCGTGGTCAGCACTTTCTTAACTTTTTCAGCTTCTTCCGTGGATACAGCACTTAAGTGGTTTTTCACTGGTACACCAATATCATTAAACTTTTCCATTAAAGCCTTGCTGGATATATTCAATTCTTTTGCCAGTTCGTGAACCCGAATATTGGTCACATTGTCACCCCCCAAAAACGAAAATAAAAATATAACCTTTCAACTCCTTATATTTAACTGAGAACATAAAAACTTTTAAACTCGCTCATTTTCAGGTGTGTCCCCCAACCTGATGATTGCTTTAGCGAAACCGTCATCCATAATCAGTATAAGTGCTCTTGGTGATAATCCAACAGCCTCCCCGAGTTCTTGTTTCGTGCCGCAGATTATAACCGGAATATGGAGATCATTGGCCCATTGACTGTACTTCTTGATAGAGCCGGGTGAATCTTCTGCCATAATCAATAATGAGCCCTTTTGTTTTTTTAAAAACGCTTCAACTTGTGATTCTCCAGAAGAAATTTTCCCGGCTCTCCTTGCCATTCCAAGCAATGATAATATTTTGGGTGTCAAGAAGAATTCATCTGCCTTTCAATTTCAGCCAGCATTTCTTTGGTGGGTTTGATGCCAAAAGTTTTTTCAAAACGGTTTTGTTTCAGAGCCTTTATCAGACAATCCGGGCACTGGCAAAGGTAAGCTCCACGCCCATTTTTCTTGGAAGAAGGATCAAATTCCAAAACTCCCTCAGGTGTTTTTACGATTCTCAATAATTCTTTTTTGGGTTTCATTTCCTGGCAGCCAAGACACATGCGCAGAGGGATTTTTCTTACCTTCATTTTCTCACCTTTCGGGAATTTCTTTTGGTCACTAAACCTATTTTTTCTTGCTTGAAGACTTGGCCTTTTTTTTGGGTTTCTCTGTTTCCTGCTGTTTATCTACTTGGGAGGCTTCATCAGCAGGTGATTCTAATTCTGAATAGGACACATCAGCATCACTGTTTTCATGCCGAACATTTTCATCGTCATTATATTCTGCAGATTCGTCGTATTCGTCGTATTCATCGTAGTATTGACTGTCCTCGTACTCCTGATAACTCCCGCCATCATATTCATCGTATTCTTCTTCAGTGTAGTCCTGATAACCTTCATCATATTCCTGGTATTCTTCAGATTCTTCGTACTCGCCTTCTACATAGTTGTCGTAGGATCCTTCCTCATAATCTGCATATTCGCCTTCTTCATAGGGCTCATACGCCTGCTCATAGTATTCACCCTCATATTCTTCATCCTGATAGATGTCTTCCGGGATCAGATTCTGAGCAAGCGCTTGCGTTTCGTTCTTAATATCAATTTTCCAGCCGGTCAACTTCGCGGCCAGTCTGGCGTTCTGTCCTTCTTTCCCGATCGCGAGTGATAATTGATAGTCCGGCACGACCACCAGCGTCACCTTGTCTTCATACCGTGGATAAACGCCCAAAACTCTGGCCGGGGAAAGCGCATTGGACACAAACTCAGTCGGATCAGCTGACCAGTTGATGATGTCCATTTTTTCGCCTTTCAGTTCATTCACGATATTCTGCACCCTGCTGCCCTTCGGTCCAACACACGCTCCGACCGGATCAACGTTTTTGTCTTTCGAGTAAACGGCAATTTTCGACCGTGCACCTGCTTCCCTTGCAACAGCCTTGATTTCTACAATTCCATCATGAATCTCTGGAACTTCCAACTCAAACAATCGTTTGATCAATCCAGGATGGGTACGGGAAAGCAAGATTTGGGGACCTTTTGTAGTTTTCTTCACTTCAACAACATAGGCCTTGATTCTTTCAAAGGATTGGTAGTTCTCTCCAGGGTTCTGCTCTGAGGCAGGCAATACAGCCTCCACCTTGCCAAGATCGACAATGACGTTGCGTTGTTCATAGCGTTGGACGATGCCAGTGACAATATCTCCCTCACGATTGATATATTCATCGTATATTAACCCACGTTCAGCCTCGCGTATTCTTTGAACAACAACCTGCTTGGCAGTCTGCGCTGCGATGCGGCCAAAGTCACGCGGAGTGACTTCAAATTCAACAATATCTTCAATGGAATAGTTCGAATCAATTTTTTTAGCTTCTTCTAATGATATTTGGGTACGCTGATCATCCACCATTTCCGCAACGTTTTTGCGGGCATATACTTTGATTTCTCCATTCAAGCGGTCTATATGGATCCTTACATTCTGTAAAGAGGAAAAGTTCTTTTTATATGCCGATATCAGAGCAGCTTCAATCGCTTCAAACAATATCTCTGTCGAAATACCTTTTTCTTTTTCTAATTCGTGAATTGCTTCAATGAACTCCATGTTCATCTGTCTGAATCCCTCCTTGAAATCATTTTAAAACTCAAAAGTAAGATGGGCCTTTTCAATTAGCGACAAAGGAATGGCAATCTCCCGCCCCTCATATTCTAGGATAACCTGGTCATCAGCCAGTCCTTTTAAATTTCCGGTAAAGCGGTTGTATTCCCGAAACACTTCTGTCGTATGAATACTCACAAGCTTTCCTGTATATTTAATATAATCCTCTCTCTTTTTAAGCGGTCTCTCAATTCCGGGAGAAGATACTTCCAGCATATAGGCCTGGGGAATCGGATTTTCTTTGTCCAGAACCTCATTAATTCGATGGCTTACCTCGGCACAATCGTCAATATCTACTCCGCCTTCCTTATCAATATATAATCTTAGATACCAGTGAGCACCTTCCTTAACATACTCGACATCGACTAATTCTAGTCCCAGTTCCATTACGAGCGGCTCTGCCAAACTTATAACTTTGTTCAAAATAGAATTGCTCATCGTATACTCCTTTTAGAGTTAAGCATTTTTCATTTTTTATCATACCAAATGAAAGAGTGGGTAATCCCCACTCTGAACCAAAAATCTACTTAGAATAAAATTCCTTCTTTTACTATATCATATACTGTTTCTGTCTGCAATATTCCTAATGCGCAGTTTAAAACAAACTCAGTTGATTTTTATCGGGCAGCCCTTCCAGACATCCGTGCTGCTGAAGCGTTTCAATGACGGTTTTGCTGATTTTCCCGTTGGACCGGGCCTGGATATCTTCAACAGATTTGATCGCTCCCTGTGCCCTGAGTTTGACCAAACTCGCCGCAGCCGTTTCACCGACTCCCTGCAGGGATGACAGTGGCGGCAGAAGCCCGTTGGGCGTTACCTGAAAACGTACCGCATCCGATTCCCACAGATCAACCTTGCGCAGCTTAATCTTCCGGCAGTACATTTCCACCGCAATCTCAAGGATCGTCTGTAGGTTCTTGTCCTTAGCCGTTGCATTATTGCCTTTAGCGGCAATTTCTTTGATAGTCTCCCGGCACTTTTTCACACCACTGCAGATCAGTTCCGCATCAAACTCATCTGCCCTGACGGTAAAGAAGGTTGCATAAAACGCTTCAGGATAATTGATCTTAAACCAAGCGATCCTGAAAGCCATTGTTACATATGCTACAGCATGGGCTTTCGGAAACATATAACTGATTTTCTGACAGGAGTCCATATACCAATCCGGAACGTTTTGTTTTTTCATGGCCTCAATATCTTCATCTTTGAGTCCTTTGCCCTTGCGGACCGACTCCATAATTTTAAAGGCATGGCTTGAATTAAGTCCCATCTGAATCAAATAGATCATAATGTCATCACGGCAGGCAATAATGTTAGAGATGTCGGCTGTCCCGTTTAAGACAAGGTCCTGGGCATTGCCTACCCAGACATTCGTGCCATGGGAAAGTCCGGATATTCTAACCAGATGGGAAAAGCTTGAAGGTTTGGTGTCTTCCAACATCTGTCTTACAAATTTTGTGCCGAATTCCGGGATGCCGAGTGTTCCGGTCGTGGAACCGATTTCCTCCGCATTCACGCCAAGTGCATCGGTACTCGAAAAGAGCGAGAGGGTTTGCGCATCATCGAGCCGAATTTTCTTCGCATCAAGTCCGGTTAGGTCCTCCAGCATTTTAATAGACGTCGGATCATCATGGCCGAGCAGGTCCAGTTTGGTTAAACGCCCGGAGATGGAATGGTAGTCGAAGTGGGTCGTGATGATGTCTGAAGTGGTGTCGTTGGCCGGTCTTTGTAACGGGGTAAAGTCAAAGACATCGCATTCTTTCGGGATAACCATTAATCCTCCCGGATGCTGTCCTGTTGTTCTTTTTACGCCCGTACAGCCACTGACCAGTCGGTTCAGTTCTGTCTGATTGTATTTGACCTTTCTTTCCTCCAGGTAATTCTTCACAAAACCATAGGCAGTTTTTTCAGCAATCGTGGAAATCGTTCCGGCTCGGAAAACATTTTCCTTGCCAAATATCTCCTCGGTGTATTTCATAGCTCTAGGCTGATATTCTCCCGAGAAATTTAGATCGATATCAGGAACCTTGTCTCCTTTAAAGCCCAGGAAGGTTTCAAACGGGATGTCATGCCCGTCTTTAACCAGTTCCCTGCCGCACTGCGGACATACTTTATCCGGCAGATCCACACCTGCTCCGGTGATTCCGTCCGTCACAAACTCTGAATAAAGACACTCCGGATTCGCACAGCGATAGTGCGGTGGAAGCGGATTGACCTCCGTGATACCGGTAAAAGTTGCGACGAGTGATGATCCGACGGAGCCCCTTGATCCGACCAGATAACCATCCTCGTTCGATCTTTTTACGAGTAGATGCGCAATCAGATACAACACGGCAAAACCGTTGCCGATGATGGAATCCAGTTCCTTATTTAAGGTTTTCTGAACCGTTTCCGGCAAAGGATTGCCGTACAGCTCATACGCTCTGGTTATCGTCATATCCCGGATTTTATCGGCAGCGCCTTCAATCTTCGGTTCAAAAAAGTCGTCCGGGAACGGTTTGATTTCAGCGACCTGTTCAGCAATCATTCTCGGTGTTGTGACTACCGCCCGATAGGCATCCTCATCATCAAGATAAGCAAATTCCTTGAGCATTTCGTCCGTTGACCTGAAATACAGCGGAGCCTGCTCATCAGCATCGGCAAAGCCTTTCCCGGCCATCAAAATTCTTCGGTAGACTTCATCTTCTTTATCAAGAAAATGGACGTCACAGGTAGCCGCGACAGGAATACCAAGTTCCTTACTAAGAGAGACAATGTGCCGGTTCATATCGATCAATTCTTGTTCGTTGGAAACCTCACCGTTTTTCAGCATAAACCGATTGTTCCCCAGAGGCTGAATTTCCAGATAATCGTAATACGAAGCAATTTTTTTGATTTCTGCCGCATCTTTCTTTTGCAAGATTGCCCGCATCAGTTCTCCTGATTCGCAGGCCGAACCAAGGATCAAACCTTCCCTGTGGGCATCAAGCAGCGAACGCGGAATACGGGGACGTCTGTGGAAATACTCCATATGGGAAGCGGTAACAAGTTTATACAGATTTTTTAAGCCGGTATAATCCTTGGCCAGAATAATAATATGAAAAGAACGGCTGCGGCTCAACTCAACCGGATTCGTTCCGCCATCCTCGACCAAATAGCCTTCCATGCCATAGATGATTTTGACACCGTATTTTTTTCCGGCTTCAGCTGCATCCGGAAAGGCCTGGACGACTCCGTGATCTGTTACAGCAATCGCGGTATGTCCCCACTCACCGGCTCGCTTCACCATGCTTTGGATCGATGAAACACCATCCATTTCCGAATGCTTGGTGTGCAGATGCAGTTCAACCCGTTTTTCTTCCGCAAGATCCGGCTTGGACGTCTTCAAAACAGTCATCATATCCCTTGGCATCAACGTCAGCTCGGTCGTATACCGGTCGAACTGCACGGACCCTTTCACTCTGAGCCAGTCACCTTTATTGATTTCCAGAGGTTTTTTCCCTTCATCAAAGAACAGCTTGCAGCCTATCGAGTTTGTCTTGTCTGTCAGACCGAACGACAATAATTGACGCCCGCTTTTTAATAGTCTGATTTCTGTTTCGCAGACCTCACCCTCTACAATGACCTGTTTCTCCTCGTCATGAATATCGGCCAACAGAACCGGCATACCCTTTATCTCTCTGCCAAGCAAAACAGCATTCTGCTCTTTCTTCTCTTTTTTCTCGTCAGGCTTTTGGGACAGGATTTCCTCTACATACTTTTGCTCTTCTTTTTCCGCGTCGAAATAGATTTCTTCTTCGGCGGCAGTCTCTTCAATTTCCCAGAAGATCCTTGTATCCAGATCATATTTCTGCCGAAAGAAGCTTTCCAGACTATCCTGTTTCAGCTGACAATATTCCATTGCCATCATACTCGGAACGAAGAAGGTCAGTCTGTTATTAACAACCTCGTATTTTACGGAAGCATTCAGCCAGACCTTAAGGGAAGGCACCTTCTCGTGAATATCCTGAATGATTTGCAGCCAATGTTCTTGACAAAGCATCTCTAGGGTGAAATTGGGGGACATTTTTGTTTTTATCTCAATCGTGATTCCGTTATTTTCGTTCCCACTATTTAATCTTTTCTTTAAGGATTCAGTTAAGAGACCCAGAATTTCTTCCTGGACCGGACGGGATAAAGAAAGATGGAGTATCCACTTTCTTTGTTCAGGAACAATCTCCACCCTCTCCAGCAATATATAATTTAGAAAAGTATCCAGCCTCATGCTGATATCACTTGGTAATCCCTGATAAAAAGGTGTTGCTTCCAGTTTGACCGCCGCAGTTGACACCAATGATGCCTCCTCTGTATCCAAACGCAATCTCTGATAAATGATTGACTTTCATGATATCTATGTTTGGGGTTGCCTGCATGCTACAATACCGCTTTTCGGCGAATTGCGCCATCCATGGCGCAAATGCCGCGCTACGCACTCCATGCTTCGCTTGTCGCGGTAATTGTAGCACGCAGGCTAATCTTTGGATAAAAGATTATAATGCTTGCTTGAATAACCCTAAGATCAGTCTGGGGGCCACAGTTCCGCGACAAGCGGAGCCTGGATGGCGAAGCGCGGCCTTTTGCGTCAAGGAAGACGCAACGGCCGAAAAGCGGTATTGTGGCCCCCAGACCTGCCATACATAACGTTTTTGTAATACTCAATAATCAACAATTTGTGTAAGATTTTGAAAACGTGGTTCTAGACACGACAGGCTTCTTTGATAATTTCTGTTACAAGACTGCAAACGCGGTCGGCCTCAACCAGCTCGACTTGCCGGGTGCTTCTGTTATACAGTTCAACTTTGCCTTCGGCGAGTGCTTTGGCGCCGATCGTCAGTCTCAAAGGATAGCCAACAAGGTCTGCATCCTTGAATTTTACACCCGGACGTTCATCCCTGTCATCATATACTGTCTCGACCCCTGCTGCCTTTAATTCTGCATACAACCGTTCAGCAGTGGCAACGACATTTTCGTCCTTTAAGGTAACCGGGACGATAATACAATGATACGGGGCAATCGGCATCGGCCAGATAATTCCGTTCTCATCATAATTCTGCTCAATGGCGGCAGCCATGGTTCTGCTGACGCCTATCCCATAGCAGCCCATATAGCAGACCTTTTCCTTACCTGTATCGTCGAGGTAGGTTGCCTGAAGGGCCTGACTGTATTTCGTGCCAAGATTGAAGACTTGTCCAACTTCAATCCCACGGGCTTCTTGGAGCGGGCTCTGGCAATTCGGGCAGGGTTCACCCGGTGCTACCATTCTGAGGTCTGCTATTATGGCAGGAATAAAATCCTTTCCGCAAGCGACACCGAGCAGATGATAATCTTTTTTATTGGCTCCGCAGACTCCATGCTTCATCTCAGCTACTTCAAGGTCCGCGGCAATATAGACGTCCTTAAGGCCAACCGGTCCGATAAACCCGTGCTCACAGTTGAAAACCTCCCGGACTTCCTCCGGATCAGCCATTCTAAGGTTCAGGAACGGCCCGAGCTTATTATTGACCTTGATCTCATTAACTTCCCGGTCCCCCCTGACCAAAACAAGTATAAAACGGTCGTCGCCTTTATATAAAAGCGTTTTAATCAGAGAAGACTTGTTGACTTTTAAGAAATCGGCCAGCTGGTCAATCGTTTTGATACCAGGGGTATGGACCTCGCCTGTCCAACCGACCAAAATATCCTGATCAGCGTCAGGGCACGGTAGACATTCAGCTTTCTCAACATTGGCGGCATAATCACAATCAGGACAGAATACCACCGCAGCCTCTCCGGATTCGGCCAGCACCATAAATTCATGGGTCCCGCCTGTTCCGCCAATCGCGCCGGCATCCGCCTCGACAGCTCGGAAAGTCAGTCCGCAGCGTGTAAAAATCCGTTCATAAGCCTCATACATCTTGCGGTAGCTTTCACGGGAACCTTCCGGATCTCTGTCAAAAGAATACAAGTCCTTCATGATAAATTCCCTGCCACGCATCAATCCGAAACGCGGTCTTCTTTCATCACGGTATTTGTTTTGAATCTGGTACAGAAGGAGCGGCAGCTGTTTATAGGAACGGACTTCACTTCTGACCAGGTCGGTGATGACTTCTTCGTGCGTAGGACCGAGACAAAATTCACGGTCATGCCTATCTTTTAATCGGAACATCTCCGGACCATAAACATCCCAGCGGCCAGTCTCTTTCCACAGCTCAGCCGGCTGGACAATTGGCAGCATGACTTCCTGCCCGCCTTTGGCATCCATTTCTTGGCGCACGATTTGCTCGATCTTTTTAATTACTCTGAGTCCCAGAGGAAGATATGTATAAATCCCGGCTGCAGCTTTGCGGATAAATCCGGCTCTCAGCATGAGCTGGTGACTGATTACCTCGGCTTCTGCAGGTACTTCCCGCAGGGTCGGATTCAGTAATTGGCTAGCTTTCATTGTTTATTTCTTCCTTTCAACAAGTGCTTGCTCTTAAAAGTTTTTACTCTTAGTTCTTGCTCTTCAATATTACCATTTTTACACAGGATTAAACAACCGGGAAATCTCAGATTTATTTAAAGAAAACTTGGTTGACGCCAAGTCTTTGGCAGCAGCCTTAGCTGCACTTCAATTTATCAGAAAGGGTCTAGAGTCTTTCTGATAGACTTAAATCGTCTTCAATTTTCTCTATCAAGGCCTGTATTAACTCTTCCTCAGGTAACTGCGCGATAACCTCACCTCGTGCAAAAAGCAGCCCCCTGCCTTTTCCTCCGGCAATGCCAAAATCAGCTTCTCGGGCTTCCCCAGGGCCATTGACCACACAGCCCATTACGGCGATGGAGACCTTCTCGGATGGTGCCGGTAACGCTTCAAGTCTCCGTTCTACTTCCTCAGCGAGATGAACTAAGTCCACCTGAGTCCTGCCGCAGGTCGGACAACTGATCAATTCGAATCCACCTTTCTTGAGATCCAATACCCGCAGAATCTGCTGGGCAACTGGAATCTCTGCTGCAGGATCGCCTGTCAGCGATACTCTGATCGTATCGCCGATGCCTTCAGCCAGAAGCGTTCCAATGCCGATCGCAGACTTTATCACCCCGGATCTGACCGTACCGGCTTCAGTTACCCCGACATGCAGCGGATAGTCCACCCGGTCTGCAATCATGCGGTAAGCGTCGATCATCAACGGAACATGAGATGATTTCAGCGAAATCTTGATATGATGATAGCCTTCTTGTTCCAGGATGCCGACATGGCCCAATGCGCTTTCGACCATTCCTTCCGCGGTCGGTCCGCCGTATTTCTCAAGGATTTCCTTTTCCAGAGATCCGGTATTGACTCCGATCCGGATCGGGATATTTCTTTCGCGGACCGCGTTGATAACCTCTTGTACTTTCCAGCGCTCACCGATATTTCCCGGATTGATTCGGAGCCCATGAACCCCGTTTGCAACGGCTTTAAGTGCAAGTCGGTAGTCAAAGTGAATATCCGCAACTACCGGAATCGGGCTAAGGCTGCAGATGTCTTTCAAGGCAAGCGCAGCCTGCTCATTTAGGACAGCCGTCCGGATAACCTCACAGCCAATTTCCGCCAGGTGCCTGATCTGATTGAGGGTAGCTTGAACATCCCGGGTATCCGTATTGGTCATCGACTGAATCACGACCGGATTACTACCGCCAATCGCCACCGATCCGATTTTCACTTCTCGCGTAATCCTACGTTTCAATCGATTAACCCTCCTATTTTGACGTAGTTTATCTTGGGCTAGTCTGTGGGCCACAATGCCGCTTCTCGGCTGTTGTGCCCTCCGTGACCCGTCGCTCCTTGCCATCCATGGCATCGCGACATTAGGCCATCCATGGCCGTCAAAAAGCCGCGCTCCGCATCGTGCTCCGCTGACAGCGGAACTGTGGCCCCCAGACTAATCTTAAGTTTAATTTGCAAGCTAGATCAAAGAGCCAGAAAGTATCTCTATGAAGAAGAAGCCTGCCAAGCTCCTTCAAGCGCTCTGATATCATTGATTGGATGCATTCAGATGATGATTGACCTAGCTAACGTCATTCGTTTGCATAGCGTTGGGAACTTAAAGGCTAAAGAATAATCCGTGCTTAAATCAAATCAGATAAACACGCTTTTTATTCGTGATTAAAATCTAGTATGAATTCCCAGCAAGAGAACTATAATTGTATTCTCTACATAGAAGAACTGCAGCTTCCGTATAAGTCATGCCAATTACCCTAAAAATCAGGCTACGGGCCACAGTTTCGCTGTGAGCGTAGCAAGGATTGCGTAGCGCGGCCTTTTGACGGCCATGGACGGCCTAATGTCACGATGCCATGGATGGCAAGGAGCGACGGGTCAAGGAGGACACAACGGCTGAAAAGCGATATTGTGGCCCGCAGACTTACCTAAGGAAAATGTAAAATGACACTCATAATTTAAGGATTTTAGAGACTCATCCGCAATCATTATCCAAATGAAATTTACTTCGTAATTATCCTCAGTATATCCTGATACGTCACCGCGATCATCAGCGCAATCAGCAGTGCGAAGCCTGTCAGCTGGATCCAGCCTTTCTTTTCGATGCTTAAGGGCTTGCGCCGGATTCCTTCATAAGTCATTACGGCTAGCTGACCACCGTCGAGCGCCGGCAGCGGCAGAATATTCAATACACCAAAGTTGATACTGAGCACAGCAGCCAAGGTAAATAGTGATGACATGCCCTGTTTGACGCCTTCCCCGATGACCTGGGCGACACCAATCGGACCCGAAAGTTCAACCGGGGCCTTGCCGGTAATCATCTGGATCAGATAAAGGAAGATTTGTCTAGTAAACTCTACCGTCTGCATAAAACCATATTGAATGGATTTCAGGACGGATACTTTCTGCATGGTATAAGAAGGCGTAATCCCGATCAATCCTTTTCCAAGCTCCTGATCATAGACCGGGGTAATCTCGATCGTGGCAATTTGTTTCGTATCCGCTTTTTCTACGGTAAACGACATCTTTTCTCCGGGGTTGGTATGAATTTGCTGCGTTACGGAATTCCAGTCTGGAGTCTCTGTGCCGTTGATCGCAATAATTCTGTCTCCGGCGGCAAGTCCTGCCGTGGCTGCAGGTTTACCCAGTGACACCTCACCGATTAGGTTCCGGTTATCGGCTACGGCTACACCAAAAAAGGCAAAAGCAACCACAAAAAGCACCGCACCAAGGATGAAGTTCATGAGCGGTCCGGCCACAATGACGGCCATTCTCTTCCAGATTGATTTGCTTTCAAAACTTCGGGCCAACAGTTCCTCCCTGCTGACCTGATCGCCTTCTTCCCCTTCTCCGACTTCTTCAACACTTAAGAATCTGCAAAATCCTCCCAAAGGCAGTATCCTGACGGAGTAAAGCGTTTCCTTACCCTGGAACCCAAAAAGCTTTGGCCCAATGCCAAAAGCAAATTCCAGCACTTTAATCCCCGATCTCTTGGCTATGATGAAATGCCCAAATTCATGTACAAATACCAAAACGCCAAATATTACGATAAAAGCAATTACCGTTTTTAATATCTCAAACAAACCATTCACCTCAACCCAAATTTATTTGTGATGCAGCATACTCCCTGGCCCATCTATCCGCAGCTAGTACAGTATCCAGGTCTTTTATCACCTGAACCTGGTGGGCCTGACAAGTCTGTTCAACAAGCTCGTGCATCTGAAGATATTTTATGCGGCCTGCCAGGAAAGCATGTACACAGATTTCGTTGGCAGCATTCATGACAGCAGGAAGTGTCCCTCCCGTCTGACCGCAGGAACAAGCGAATTTCAAAAATGGAAAAGCAGCTAGATCGGGCTTCTCAAACGTTAAGCTCTTTCCGGCAAGCGAAAGCTCCGGCAAACGGTTTTCCCAGCGTTCCGGATAGGTCAGCGCATACTGAATCGGAATGCGCATATCCGGTATGCCAAGCTGGGCAAGAACAGTGCCATCATGGAATTCAACCATCGAGTGAACAATGCTCTGAGGATGAACCAGAACATCAATTTGGTTATAATCCACGCCGAAAAGAAATCTTGCCTCAATAACTTCCAAACCTTTGTTCATCATGGTTGCTGAATCAATGGTGATTTTGGCACCCATATTCCAGTTCGGATGTTTCAGCGCCATTGCCGGTGTTACCCCGGCCAGCCTTTCCCTGCTCCATCCTCTGAAAGGGCCGCCTGAAGCAGTCAGAATAATTTTTTTAACTGCATTTTCGTTGCCGCTGAGACACTGGAACACAGCAGAGTGCTCACTGTCAACAGGAATGATGGAACAGCCGTTCCGTTCTGCTGTCTGCATTACAAGTTCCCCTGCGGCAACGAGCGTTTCTTTGTTGGCCAGCGCAATATTTTTTCCTGCGTTCAGTGCAGCCAGTGTAGGTTCAAGACCAATACTGCCGCTGACAGCGGTCACAACCGTATCCACCTCTGCTGCCGTTACCGCCTCAAGCAGCCCCTCCATACCTGCCAGCACCTTGACAGGCAGGTCAGCAACCCGTTGTTTCAGAAAAAGTGCTTTTTCTTCCTGCATCATCACGGCAATCCTCGGCCTGAACTCGCGGATCTGTTGTTCAAAAAGGTCGGCCTGGGAATTGGCCGACAAAGCATAGACAGCTAATTTTCCTTCCGAATTTCTAACCACATCCAGCGTCTGCGTGCCAATTGAACCGGTGGAACCTAAAACCGAAATTATTTTCACTTTGATATCTCCAATTCAAATTCTATCCTAATTGATCATGCTTAAGTTTTACTTAAAAATAACGATGGCCTACCTAGTACATAATCTATCTAGGTTAGAGAAGGGCCTTTGCTATTCTCCCATAAAAAAGCCGGCTTTCCTGACGGCTTCATACATGACGACCAGAGCGGGGCCGATGATCAGTCCTACTGCTCCGAAAAGGTTCATGCCAATGTACATGGACATCAGGGTGGCCAGCGGATGCAGCCCGATATTCTGAGACAAAATCTTTGGTTCCAGGACCTGCCGGATCACTGTAGCGGCAAGGTAGATGACCAAGAGTTTGACTGCCGAGGCAATACTGCCGGTGAAAAGCAGTACCAAGATCCACGGGATAAATATGAGGGCCGGTCCGATAACCGGTATCAGATCGAGCAGGCCGGCCAGAATGCCAAGAGTAAAGGCATAGCTATTACCGATGATCAACAGTCCAATTGTGATCACAGCGAATGTGATGCAGACAAGAAAGGTCTGAGCTCTTAAGAATCCTACCAGTGCTGAACCAAGGTCTGCAGCGATTTGTCTGGTTTTGCCAAGATATTTCCCCTTTACCCTGCCAAACAGCCATTCCTTAACAGTCGGAAAACTCATGCTCGTCAGCAGTGTTGCTACAGTTGTAATCACAATCACAAACATCAAGCCCGGCAGCGCACCCAGAAAATTCAGCAAGCCAAGACTGCCATTTTTAAGAATGACCTGGAGTGCCGCAAGTATTTTTTCCATATTGGACTGAATCGCACTATTGATCTCAGGATTCAGCTGAATAAACTGCTGAACTAAGCCGATCTTTTCTGTCAGCATCGCCAAGGTCTGTTGATAGATCATCGGAAAAGCGGTATATAGTTCGGCTAACTCGCGGTATATCCGGCTCCCGAACAAGACCAGCAGCAGCACAAACACAATCAAAACCAGGATCACCACAAGCAGCGATGCGTAGGTTCTCTTGATTTTAAGCACATTAATCAGTTTTAATATAAGCGGTTCCAGCAGAAAAGAAAGGATAAATGCCAAAATAAAGGGCAGCAGAGCCGAGACCACTGTTCCAAGCGTTGAGCCAAAGACAGGGAAAAACTCAACGATTGCATAGGTAAAAAGTTTCAGGCTGAGTAATGCAGCTGCAATCATAACCAACCTGTTCAGATTCACCCTTAGGGAGTTTTTGGTTGTATCGTTCATGCCTATCCCACCAATCCAAGGTTAATAGAAAAAAACACCAACGGCAGCGCAAACAAAAAGCTGTCAAAGCGATCCAGGATACCGCCATGGCCTGGGATCAGTCTGCCGGAATCCTTCACCCCGGCAGTCCGTTTCAGTGCGGATTCAAAAAGATCACCGATCTGGGAGGCAATGCTGGTCAAGAGTGACAGGACAAGGATAGCCGGGAGCGTTGCTTGCTTGGTAATCAACCAGAAAACAAAACCGCAGACTAAAGCCGTCACCAGGCCGCCAACAGCCCCTTCGACTGTCTTGTTCGGGCTGACTTTCGGAGCAAGCTTTCTTTTGCCAAGCGTATTCCCGACAAAAAAAGCTCCGGTATCTGTGAGCCAGACCAGTAAGAAAACAAGAAAACACCAAGAAACGCCAAATTCTCTTAAGGAGTAGAGATAGGTAAACAGAAAGACCGGATAAATCAGCGCCAGGAAATAATACGTTGAAGACGCTAAAGACTGATTTGGATAGCGCAACGCATAACTTCCAAATGTCAGCATGAACCATATGATCGCAAGTGGCAGCATCCATTCCGTGCGGCCAAGAAGAAAAATAGCAAGCCACAAGATACTGTAAACGACTGCCGGCCATAACCTATTTATTAAACCGGCCTTTTGTCCAATCTGCAAAAACTCTTTAAGTCCAAGTAAAGCGAGAATCACAACAGCAATGGACAAATACCATCCTCCAAGCCAGGTCAAAACCAATAAAAGGGGGGCTCCGATCAGAGCACTCAAGATTCTCTTTAGCATTTTCTATCCCTCAACCTTCTTTTACGCCACCAAACCTGCGTTCCCGGTTTTGATAAATCCGAATCGTTTCAAATAATAATGCTCTGTTAAAATCCGGCCAGCATTCATTCACAATCACAATTTCTGAATAAGCGGCCTGCCAGAGCAGATAATTGCTTAAGCGCATTTCACCTGAAGTCCTGACGACAAGCTCCGGATCAGGACAATCTTTCGTATACAAATGCTTTTCAAATATTTCCTCGGTAATTTGCTGAACATCTAGCGCTCCGCTTTGGACCTCCTGCGCAACTTCCTTGACTGCTTTGAGGATTTCGATCCTGCTTCCGTAATTCAAGGCAACATTCAACACTAATCCGTTATTGTTCTTTGTTTTTTCACAAGCCTCTTGATAAGCCTTCAGGACATCCTTTGGTATATCTTCTTGCTGCCCGAAAATGCATATCTTAACATTGTTCGCATAAAGCTCGGCAAGTTCTTTGCGGACATACTCCTTCAAGAGTGACATAAGAATCCCGATCTCCGACTGTGGTCTTTTCCAGTTCTCGGTTGAAAAAGCATAGACGGTCAGATATTTGATTCCAAGCTCATCGCTACCCCTGACGACCTCCCGCAGTGCTTCTACTCCGGCCCTGTGACCGACAGAACGAGGCAATCCTTTCTGCTGGGCCCATCTTCCGTTTCCGTCCATAATGATTGCCAGATGCCGAGGGATTCTATTCATATCAATGTTTTTCAGTTGAATATCTCCACTGTCTTTCTTCCAGATTATCACAAGTATTCCTCTTTATATCTGTACTTAGTACCATGGTCATACATATTAGAGCTGACAAGATACTAGAACGGTTGCGGAAAGACCCCCTGTTCCCGAGGGGGCCATATAAAGAAAACTTGGCTGGTGCCAAGCCTTTGGCGATCGCTCCTTGCCATCCTTGGCATCGCGACACCGTGAAGCCTATTTAAACGCCTTCACGCTTCCGTGGCCGTTGACAGCCTTAGCTGCACACCTAGATATATCAGCAAGTACGTATACTTTTGATATACCAAAAAACTACTTTATAAATTTATCATGGATTAGTATAAATTTCAAATAACCATCAGCGCAACTTATTCTGGCCACACGTAAATCTCCGCAAGGAACAGCCTTTCCTACGGGGCTGGTTATCTCATAACAGAAATTCGCGCTTTCTTGTGTCAATTCCTCTTGAACGTCGTCCCACTTTTTTCCGAGCCAACGCAACACGCTACACTTCCATAATTTCTTTTTCTTTTTTCTCGAGGATATCGTCGATATCCTTCACAATTTTATCGGTAAGTTTCTGCGCTTTTTCCTGTCCTTTTTTGGAATCGTCCTCAGAGACAGTTTTATCCTTCTCGAGCTGTTTTATCTCATCAATAAGCTCCCGTCTGATATTTCGGACAGCGACCTTAGCATCTTCTGCTTTCTTTTTAACTGTCTTGACAATCTCTGCACGGCGTTCCGCCGTCAATTGCGGAATATTTAGCCTGATGACCACGCCGTCATTCGAAGGCGTAAGTCCAAGATCGGATTTAAGAATCGCCTTCTCAATATCTTTAATCGAAGATTTATCCCAGGGCTGAATGGTGATCATCCGTGGGTCAGGAACTGAGACATTGGCCAGCTGATTAATGGGGGTAGGCGTCCCGTAATAATCAACAGAAACTTTGTCCAGAACTGCCGGATTTGCCCTCCCTGCCCTGACAGATGCGAGGTCCTTCTTGAGTACCTCCTCTGTTTTATGCATTTTTTCTTCAGCGTCATTCAGAAATTCATTGAGCATTTTTCGTTACCTCCCCACATAGGTACCTATTGGTTCTCCCTTAAGTGCTTTTATAATATTGCCATTTTCTTTCAAGTTAAAAACAATGATTGGAATATCATTGTCCATGCACAACGAAGTTGCTGTCGAGTCCATCACACCCAGCCCTTTGCTGAGCACATCAAGATAGGTCAGTCTATCAAATTTCTTGGCATCAGGATTCTTCATCGGATCACTGTCAAATACGCCGTCAACCTGTTTGGCCATTAAAATAACGTCTGCTTCAATCTCTGCAGCCCGCAAAGCCGCCGTTGTATCTGTCGAAAAATAGGGATTGCCTGTCCCCGCCGCAAAAATCACAATACGGCCCTTTTCCATATGGCGGATCGCTCTTCTTCTGATATAAGGTTCTGCTACCTGCCTCATCTCAATCGCCGACAATACTCTCGTAACAATGTTGTGTTGTTCCAGAACATCCTGCAACGCCAGGGCATTCATTACAGTAGCGAGCATTCCCATATAATCAGCAGTTGTCCGGTCTATTCCCTGAGAACTCCCGGCAATGCCCCTCCAAATATTCCCTCCGCCAACGACCAGTGCCATTTCCACACCAAGCTTCTGAACTTCAGAAATCTGTCTGGCGACAGACTCCAGCATGCTGTGCGCAATTCCAAAACCCTGCTCCCCGGCAAGCGCTTCTCCGCTTAGTTTTAATACGATGCGGCGGTAACGTGCATCTGTCATAAACGAACCTCCGTACTTAGTTTATTTCTACACCAAAGATAAAAATCCTCTTGTCGCTGTACGTAGATGTAACAGAAAGCATTTATACGCTGTGTTATACGCAAAAAGCAATAAACCTTTCTGGTTCCCCTAAAAAAGAGAACACCGAAGTGTTCTCTTATCGATTTATTTCTTTCATGACTTCATCGGCAAAATTATCCTGGCGCTTTTCAATTCCTTCACCCAACTCATAGCGGGTAAATCTGCGAATAGCTATTTTCTCACCGATTTTGGCAATCTTAGCCATGACCAGGTCTTTGACTAAAATATCGGGGTCCTTGATAAAAGGCTGTTCTACAAGACAAACTTCCTTATAGAACTTCTCTATGCGGCCGTCAACCATCTTGTCGACAATTTTTTCCGGTTTCCCTTCGTTCAATGCCTGAGCCCTAAATATTTCTCTTTCATGGGCAACAACGTCAGCCGGAACATCTTCTTTATTGACATAAAGCGGTTTAGCTGCGGCGATCTGCATCGCAATATCCTTAGCCAGCTGCTTAAATTCATCTCCGCGGGACACAAAGTCGGTTTCGCAGTTTAATTCGAGCAGAACACCAATTCTGCCACCTCCATGAATGTAGGCTTCTACAGTCCCTTCGGCAGCAATTCGTCCTTCTTTTTTCGCAGCAGCAGCCAGACCTTTTTCTCTTAGGAAATCTATCGCTTTGTCCATATCGGCATTACATTCGGTTAATGCCTTTTTGCAGTCCATCATTCCGGCTCCGGTTCTTTCCCTGAGTTCTTTCACCTGAGAAGAAGTAACTTCAGCCATACGGTAACCCTCCTTTATTGAATACTTTACGACACATATAAAAACAGGGTAAGTCATGAAGAACATACCCCAATCTCACCCTGTTTTTTTAACTATTCTTCGTCTTCGGTTTGATTGCTCTCTTCAGCTTCTTCGGTATTGTCAAGACTTCCCTGTTGCCCTTCGATGATGGCATCAGCCATTTTCGCGGTGAGCAGTTTTACAGCCCGGATCGCGTCATCATTGGCAGGAATCACAACATCGATCTCGTCAGGATCACAGTTGGTGTCGACAATTCCTACGATCGGAATATTTAATCTTCTTGCCTCAGCAACGGCAATTCTTTCTTTGCGCGGATCAACGATGAATAAAACATCAGGAAGCTTCTTCATGTTTTTGATACCGCCAAGGAATCTTTCCAGCTTACCCATTTCATGACGCAGCGCAGCGACTTCCTTCTTAGGAAGAACTTCAAAAACGCCTTCTGCTTCCATTCTTTCGAGTTGATGCAGTCTTTGGACTCTCTTTTGAATCGTCTGGAAGTTCGTCAGCATTCCGCCGAGCCAACGCTCGTTAACAAAATACATGCCGCAACGTTCAGCTTCTTCTTTCACAGATTCCTGAGCCTGTTTCTTTGTGCCTACAAACAGCACAGTTCCGCCGTTTACTGCGATATCCCGGATAAAATTGAAAGCCTCGTCAACTTTTTTGACGGTTTTCTGAAGGTCAATGATATAGATACCATTTCTCTCCGTGAAAATGTAACGAGCCATTTTAGGATTCCAGCGGCGGGTCTGGTGCCCGAAGTGTACACCGGCTTCTAAAAGTTGCTTCATAGAAATTACAGCCATTGTGTTACACCTCCTCTCTTCATTTGTTTTTTCCTCCGCAGGTTCATCCCTGGTACCCTTTGCTTACGCAAAGAACTTGTACGCTAAGTCCCACTGCGTGTGTACTCCAAAAAATCACACTGCAAATAGAATATCATACCCTACTTCCGAATGCAACTTTAATTAATCCCGTAATGGGCTGCCAGATTGGATCGGATATTATGAGAAATGATAAACTCCTCCAAATCTGTAAGCAGTTCATTATAAGGAAAATAAAGATCAGTAAGGTAATACACTTTATTATTCCCGGCTTTAAGCATTACGATTTCTTCATTGTTTTTGGTCCAAAAGAATGCGGCCTTGCGAATATCTTTCGGTTCAAACGTCTTTTTACGGAATAAGGACCGGAAGATGATCGCGTGATTATCAATAACAATCCGTTTCGTTTTCGCCGTCAACCAGATCAATAGGATCAAGAGAATCGAAACAGTATAAATTCCGGAAAGGATTAGCAAATAAAGCTCCGGCAAAGTATACAGAAACAGTATCCCTCCGATCAGCAGCGGATATAGGATGATATATAGTACTCCCGGAATTACCAATGGTTTCATGCGGTAACCATATTCTTGCGCATCCATAATCATTTACCCTTCTTTTTAACGATGCCGTTTAATGTACTTATCCAGCTCGTCCAGCAGATAGTCATTCAGAACCTTGATATACGTGCCTTTCATTCCGAGAGACTTGGATTCAATCACGCCGGCTGATTCAAACTTGCGTAGCGCATTGACAATCACCGAACGGGTAATGCCAACCCTGTCGGCAATTTTGCTTGCTACCAGCAGCCCTTCGCCACCGCCCAGTTCAGCAAAAATATGTTCAACGGCCTCAAGTTCCGAGTAAGACAGTGTTCCTACCGCAATTTGTACAGCAGCTTTCTTGCGTGCTTCTTCCTCAGCATACTCAGCCTTGACCCGTAGGATTTCCATGCCGATCACGGTGGCGCCATATTCAGCAAGGATCAGATCTTCCGGCCGGAACTGCTCGCCAAACTTGGCCAGAACGAGCGTCCCAACCCTATCGCCACCTCCAAGGATAGGCACAACCGTTGTCATCTTATTGCCGAAAACACACTCGTGATGTTTGCTGAATACACAGGCATTCGCAATTTGCGTTGTGTTTGCTTTTGTTTCTGTTGTTTTAAGCAGACCCTCATTGTAGCTTTCCGGAAATCTTTCCGAATGAAGGACGATTTGTTCCATTTCCCCGCAGTGAAAATCATCCATGAAGCTGTAACCGAGGATTTTTCCCCTGCGACCGACAATATAACAGTTGGCAGCAATCTCCTGACTCAGTACCTTGGCCATCTCGTCAAAATCCACAGGTTTTCCGGCAGCACGCTGAATAAGTCCGCTAATTTTTCTGGTCTTTTCTAATACAATTTCCACAGATTACCCCCCTATTCTTGGTATTCAGGATTTTTAAATTTAAACTATGTTTTAATTTAAATACGATTTAAAGAATATATTTTGACAGGTCCTGATTCTTCGCAACATCGCCGACCCGTTTCTGGATATACTCCCGGTTAATCGTGATGGAATAATCCTCTGGCAGTTCTGAAGCTTCGAACGAAAGCTCTTCCAAGACTTTTTCGACAATGGTATGCAGTCTCCTCGCCCCGATATTTTCCGTGTAAGCGTTGACATTGTAAGCGATCTGGGCTATTTCTTCAATCGCATTCTCGGAGAAAATGACGTCGATGCCCTCTGTAGAAAGCAGCGCGCCATACTGTTTAATCAGCGAAGCCTGGGGTTCAATCAGAATCCGTTTGAAATCTGCAACACTCAACGATTCCAGCTCGACACGGATCGGCAGTCTTCCCTGAAGTTCCGGTATCAAATCGGAAGGTTTCGCTACGTGGAAAGCGCCTGCAGCAATAAACAGAATATGATCCGTCCGGACAGGCCCGTACTTGGTCATTACGGTGGATCCTTCAATCAGCGGCAGAATATCCCGCTGGACCCCTCCGCGGGAAACATCAGGACCGCCTGAAGATTCCTTGCCGGCAATCTTATCAATTTCGTCGATAAAAACGATGCCTTCCTGCTCGGTCCGGCGAATGGCTTCCTGCACCGCCTCATCTTGGTCAATCAGATTCTGGGCCTCTTCCTGTGCCAGAATTCTGCGGGCTTCTTTGACTGTTACTTTGCGTTTTTTGCGTTTCTTCGGAAACATTCCGGCCATCATGTCCTGAATGTTGACACCAAGCTCCATGCCTGAAGCACCAAGCATATCCGTATATTGGGAGCTTTCTTCCACTTCGATCTCAAGGGTATGCTCCTCTAGCTCTCCTTTTTGAAGCTTTTCTTTGAGGAATTCCCTGTCTTTTTCTACTTCCGGAGGAACAGGACTTTCTTTTTCAGGTTCATGATCCTGGTTGAATAAATACTGAAACGGATTAACATTGGATGACTCTTTCTTTTTACTCGGGACAAGAATTGCCAGAAGCCGTTTCTCTGCATTCTTCTCAGCCTGAGCTTCAACTTCTTGCATTTTTTCGCTTTTGACCATACGCAAAGAGATTTCCGTTAAATCCCGAATAATCGATTCAACATCCCTGCCGACATAGCCGACTTCGGTAAACTTTGTGGCTTCCACTTTGGTAAACGGAGCCTTGACGAGCTTCGCCAGGCGCCGGGCAATTTCTGTCTTGCCTACCCCTGTAGGCCCAATCATTAAAATATTTTTCGGAAGAACATCCTCCTGCAGGGCTGCAGGCAGAAGCGAGCGGCGGTACCTATTGCGCAGAGCAATGGCCACGGCTCTTTTGGCCTGCTTTTGCCCAACAATATATTTATCCAGTTCGGCGACGATTTCCTTTGGTGTAAGCTGTTCCATTAGTCCGCGTCCTCCAGTTCTTCCACGACAATATTTTCATTGGTATAAACACAAATAGAGGCAGCCACTTTCATGGCTTCCCTGACAAGCTCTCCCGCGTTAAGATCTGTATGTATATTCAGGGCGCGTGCCGCAGCCAACGCGTAATTTCCGCCTGATCCAATGGCGGCAATGCCGTCGTCAGGCTCAATGACTTCCCCTGAGCCGGAAATCAGCAGAATTGTATTTTTATCGGCCACGATCAGCAATGCTTCAAGGTTTCTGAGCATCCTGTCCGTCCGCCATTCTTTGGCCAACTCTACAGACGCTCTCTGCAAATTGCCGTGATATTCCTCGAGCTTTCCTTCAAATTTTTCGAAAAGCGTAAAAGCGTCGGCCACAGAACCAGCAAATCCCGCCAGGACTTTTCCTTGATACAAACGGCGAATCTTACGGGCCGTATGCTTCATCACTGTCGCTTGTCCCATGGTAACCTGGCCGTCACCTGCAATAGCCACCTTTGATCCTTTTTTAATTGCGATAATCGTCGTTGCATGAAACATGGATATGTTCCCCCTCAATTTGCAGTGTACTTATTATTGGCTGAAGAGTCAAGGGTAATTTTCAAAAATGCAGTAGTTTTTATGAATATTCTAAATATTACTTCATTTTGCTCTCGGATGAGCTTTCAGGTAGACGCTCCGAAGTTTTTCCCTGGACAGGTGCGTGTAAATCTGGGTTGAAGACAATTTTTTATGCCCCAGCAGCTCCTGAACACTTCTTAAATCCGCGCCGCCCTCCAGCAGGTGCGTTGCAAATGTATGACGGAGCATATGGGGATGAACATGCTGGTTAAGCTTAGCGGTTTTCTCCAGTTTGTCCAGGATCCGGCGCACTGAGCGCGAACTTAGCCGCATATCTTTGTAGTTTAAAATCAGCGCTTCCTGTTGATCATCCCGCTGCAGTAGGTATCTTTTGATTGCCTCTTCCGCCGGTTCCGTCAAAGGAACGATCCGCTCCTTTTTCCCTTTCCCGAACACCCTGATCAGGCTGCCATCAAGATCCACATCTGATTTATTCAAGCTGACAAGCTCGCTTACTCTAAGTCCTGAACCATAAAGCAGTTCGACAATCACCTGGTCGCGCAGTCCGTTCTTTTCATCCTGATTTGAAGCTTCCAGAAGCTTTTCCATATGCTCCTGGAAAAGAAAACGCGGGAGATTTTTGCCGACTTTGGGCGTCGCAATTTTCTGTACAGGGTTCTGGCTGACAATTTCTTCACGGCAGAGAAATTTAAAAAAAGAACGCATTGCAGCGATTTTTCGGGCAATGCTTTTTCTTTTCAGTTCCCTTTCCGTCATCTGACCAATGTAACTGCGGACAATATATTTATCGATCTGGTTAACATCGAGACTTTCGGTTTCCATCCCACATTCATGGGCAGAAAACTCCAGAAACTGAATGATATCACTCTGATAAGCGGCAAGCGTCAGTTCGGAAGAATTTTTGGTTTTGAGGTAAGCGGAGAACAAATCAAGGGCCTTATCTGCCAGCACCTGTTTCACCACCCATTCATTATGTATTAGACTGATTCATAAAGCCTATTTCGGGTTAGTCTCCGTAATGGATGACCGCTTTCGGCTGTTGTGCCATCCATGGCAAGTCGCTCTTTGCCATCCGTGGCATCGCGACATTAGGCCATCCGTGGCCGTCAAAAAGCCGCGCTGCGCACTCCATGCTCCGCTTGACGCTGGACATCCATTACGGAGACTTGTCTGGAGTAGTATAAGCTTTTTTGGAGTTAGCGTTATTCTGAGAACCTATTCTAGTATACCGTTCTCTAAATAACTAGACATTTAAACCTTCATAGCTGGGGCTGTGTGCCACAGTTCCAGCGTAAGCGGAGCATGGATGCGGAGCGCGGCTGTTAGCGCCATGGAGGGCGCTATCTGCCGAGAGCAGAATGTGGCGCGCAGACCAGACCCAAATAAATATATTTGTCAAATTATTAAAAGATCAATGTACTAGAGTTGTTTTTCTTCGATGAATCTTTCCAGTTCGCGCAGGGCCCTTGCTGATAACCTTGTATTTTTTTCGCGTTTTCCTTTGATTCGTTCTCCTAGAGGAGAGATTAAACCAAAGTTCATATTCATCGGCTGAAAATGAACACTGGGCGAACCTTCTAAATGGCGGGCGAGTCCGCCAAGCGCTGTTTCAGGCGGGAAGACAAGCGTATCCTGTCCGTTCAGCAGACGTGCCATATTCAATCCGGCCAAAAAACCGCTGGCTGCTGATTCGACATAGCCTTCCACACCTGTAATCTGACCGGCAAAAAACAGATCCGGCTTCACCCGGCAGCTAAAATCGGCATTTAGGACTTCAGGTGCATTCAGAAACGAATTCCTGTGCATGACGCCGTAACGTACGAATTCCGCGTGTTCTAAGCCTGGTATCAGCCTGAACACGCGTTTTTGTTCGCTCCACTTTAAATGTGTCTGGAAGCCAACCAAATTCAAAAGGCTTCCCTGGATATTTTCTTTCCGCAGCTGAACCACAGCAAACGGTTTTTTACCGGTATGCGGGTTCATAATCCCGACAGGTTTTAACGGCCCGAAGGCCATCGTCATAAGCCCGCGCTGGGCCATGACCTCGATTGGCATACAGCCTTCAAACACCAGATTTTTTTCAAAACCTTGAACCTCGGCAGCTTCAGCCTGAATCAGGGCCTCATAAAAAGTTTCATATTCTTCTTTGCTGAGTGGGCAATTCAGATAGTCTGCCTCACCTTTGTCGTAGCGGGATGCCCAAAAAGCTTTGGATAGATCGACGGTCTCAAGATCGACAATCGGCGCCGCCGCATCAAAGAAAGACAACGCCTCTTTCCCGGTCAGCCGCAGAATATCCGCAGCAAGTTCATCCGTTGTCAGCGGCCCTGTGGCAATGATCACTTTTTCGTCCGCCGGAATCGTTTTCACTTCCTCGCGGATGATATTAATATTCGGATGACCGGAGATCTTATCGGTAACCATTTGCGCAAAAAGATTCCTGTCAACAGCCAAAGCCCCTCCGGCCGGTACAGAAGTCTGGTCTGCTGCCGCCATGATCAGCGAATTCAGACGCCTCATTTCTTCCTTGAGCAGCCCGACCGCATTTTCAAGGCCGGCAGCCCTCAGCGAATTGCTGCAAACCAGCTCGGCAAATCGTTCCGTTTGATGAACAGGTGTGTTTTTCAGCGGACGCATTTCATAAAGATCGACGTCAATCCCGCGCTGGGCCATCTGCCAGGCAGCTTCGGGCCCCGCAAGGCCCGCGCCAATGATTGTCGCTTTTGCCATAGTACCCATCCTAGTCGTGTAGTATCGTTCTTAGATTCTCATTTTTATTCTGTTTCCTTGATTTCTTCGGTAAACCTGCAGTCATGATTGATGCAGGCATATTTTTTGTTTTTTCTGGTACTTTTCTCGGTCATTACCCCGCCGCACTCCGGACAAGGGTGAGGTGCCGGTTTCTCCCATGAAATAAAATCGCAGTCCGGGTATTTGCTGCAGCCGTAAAACTTACGTCCTTTTTTCGATCTCCTGACGACAAGTTTTTCTCCGCATTTCGGGCAGTTCACGCCGATTTCCTCGAGTAAGGGTCGCGCATTCCGGCAGTCAGGAAAACCCGGGCAAGCCAAAAACTTTCCGAACCGTCCCATCTTGATGACCATATTCCTGCCGCAAAGTTCACAGACTTCATCTGAAACTTCATCCTCAACTTTGATTTTGCCGATCTTCTGCTCAGCTTTCTCAAGTGTATCGGCAAACGGGCCGTAAAATTCTCCGACAATCTTCTTCCAATCCGATTTTCCGTCTTCGATATCGTCAAGCTTTTCCTCCATGTTGGCTGTAAACTCCTGGTCGACAATATCCGGAAAATGCTCTTTCAGCAAGTTGATCACAATTTCACCAAGTTCGGTTGGAACAAGTTTCTTCTCTTCCTTTGCTACATAGCCCCTCGTTTGAATCGTTTCAATCGTCGGTGCATACGTACTCGGACGCCCAATCCCCTCTTCCTCCATTTTCCGGACCAAGGTTGCCTCAGTATAACGCGCCGGGGGCTCGGTGAAATGCTGCTTCTCCTGAAGCTGCCTTAACTGCAGCTTCTGCCCGATCGAGAGATCTCCTTTCAGGCAGTTTTCCTCATTATCCAGTTTTTCCGGTTCATCGGTGCTTTCTTCATAGACGGTAAGATATCCCGGAAACTTCACTGCTGAAGCATTGGCTCTTAAAAGGTAATCACCGGCCAGAACGTCTACGGTAATCGTATCATAAACCGCCGCACTCATCTGACTGGCAACAAAACGGTCCCATATCAGCCGGTAAAGCTTGAACTGCTCTCGTCCGAGAAAGCCTTTGACGGATTCAGGCGTCCTGAGAGCGGATGTTGGCCTGATTGCCTCATGCGCTTCCTGGGTCCGGCCTTTGCTGGCAAATTTCCTCGGCTCTTCGGGATAATAGGTTTCGCCGTAAGTCTCGATGATAAAACCTTTGGCCTCTTCCTGGGCAGTGTCGGCAATCCGGACAGAGTCCGTACGCATATACGAAATTAATCCGACCGTACCGGCCTTCCCGAGATCAAGTCCTTCATAGAGCTGCTGGGCCAGCATCATCGTCTTTTTGGGTGTATAGTTTAATTTGCGGTAGGCTTCCTGCTGGAGACTGCTGGTCGTAAAAGGAGGCGCCGGCTGTTTTCGTTTTTCCTTCGTTTTTACCTCTCCGACTGTGAATGCGGCTGCCCGGAGTTCCCGCAATACTTCATCCATCTGCTCGCGGCCCGAGATCGTCAGCTTTTTGCCTTGCTTATGAAGCAGTTTGGCGGCAAAACTGCCTCCCTGGCACAAAAATTCCGCATCCAGGGTCCAGTACTCTTCCGGTTCAAAGTTGCGGATTTCTTCTTCTCTGTCACAGATCATTCTGACCGCAACAGATTGAACACGTCCGGCACTTAAACCTTTTTTAACTTTCCGCCACAAAAGCGGGCTCAATTTGTAGCCCACCAGTCTGTCCAAAACCCTGCGCGCCTGCTGGGCATCTACGAGATGCATATCCAGTTTGCGAGGTTTTTTAACGGCATTTTGAATCGTTGGTTTCGTTATTTCATGAAATTCGATCCTGCTCAGCTCTTCGGGATTCAGACCGAGCAAGTGCGTCAAGTGCCAGGCAATCGCTTCACCTTCCCTGTCGGGGTCGGACGCCAGCAAGACACGGTCGGCAGTTTTAGCTGCAGCTTTAAGGTCTTTGACCAAATCGCCGCGTCCTCTGATCGCAATGTATTTTGGCTCAAAATTATGATCGATATCAACCCCGATCTGGCTCTTTGGCAAATCTCGCAGATGTCCCATGGAAGCTTTAACCAGATAATTTTTGGACAAAAATTTGCTGATAGATTTTGCCTTGGCCGGGGATTCAACGATGACCAAAGTTTTCGACATGCTTCACCTCATGATTTCTCTCAATGTAATTCTATTGTATCTATATTGATTAAAATTTGATTAATATTATTAAATAATGTTCCTTAATCCTATGCATCATTCAGATTTAATGCATAAAAAAAATAGCAACACAAATTATACCATTTATTTTCAAAACCACAATGGTAAAACGAAATATTGTAAATATGAATAACGTTTTTAACGCTGAAGGACATAATGTTGGCCTGGCAGCTGCAAAACCTCTCCGGCAAGCTGAAGCTCCAGCAGTCCCAGTGCAATGCCCTGAGCCGGAAGCGGGCATAAGGCAGCCAACCGGTCAATATGCAGCGGGACATCGCTCAAACACCCCAGGATTTCAGCCCATTTCGATTCTGTTTGCATCATTCCCTTAGACCTTACCCGAGTCATTCCTTCCAGACATGCCGGAACTTCTGCTAGCCTGCTTTCGGGTGTGAACGGAGCCAGTTCGCTCAGTACATCCCTCATGTCCTCCGTTACTTTTGCACCCATCCGCAGCAGCTGATGTGTTCCCCGGCTTAGCTCGCTGAAGATTGGACCTGGAACAGCGTACACCTCCCGTCCCTGTTCCAGGGCATAGTCAGCTGTAATCAGTGCGCCGCTTTTTTCGGCTGCTTCGACTACAATAACTCCGCGGGACGAACCGCTGATCAGCCTGTTCCTGGCCGGGAACTGTCCTGGCTCGGGCGGGATACCCGGTGGATACTCACTTAGCAGCGCACCTTTTTCGATGATGGAATTTGCGAGCTCCTTATTTTCGTACGGATAGATTGTATCCAACCCTCCGGCCATAAAGGCCCAAGTAATCCCACCGGCTTCAAGCGCCCCTTGATGCGCTGCCGTATCTATGCCTCGGGCTAGGCCGCTGACTACGGCATAACCTTCTCTGGCAATCCCGCCGGCTAAAAAAGAGGCCGCTGCTTTACCATAGGGTGAAGCCTTTCTCGCACCAACCACCGCTATTCCCTCCTTCTGCTCCTGAAGCACACCTTTGTAAAACAGCACGGGAGGCGCATCCGCGCACTCAGCGAGTAAATACGGATACACGAACTCTCCCGGCATGACCAAGGATATACCTTCCCTCTGAAGTCTTTCCTGAAGCCTTTCAGGATTAAGTTCGACCCTGTGTTGCAGAAATTCTTTCACCCAAACGAGATGGGCTAACTCGGAAAAAGCACCGGCAGGCGCTTCCAGAGCTTCAGCAGCACCCCCAAAATAGGCTATCAGCTGACGCAGCCTTTGACTACCGATCCCCGGAATGGTCAAAATACTTGCTCTAAAGACTTTTTCCTGAATTATTTTCATCATGATCCCTCCAACAACAGCGATTCTACGCATTCCATATTTTTCCTGCCTGAAGCATTTATTTTGTATCATTTTGTCCATCCAGGATATCAACGAGGGTAAGCTGGCCGCTCATGTTTTATCTGAGATGTTTGGGAATGAAGAGAACGAAGAAAGAGGCAGCGCCTTAAGAACTGGGTGCAGTTCAAAAGGCGCCTCCTTTTCTATGGGCAAATTGCTTACGCTACCGGCGGATCATAGAGATCGTTGGTCGTCATGTCAATCACCCGGATATCCCGTATCGTGGCCAGTTCGCCGCTGGGGCTGTTAAAAATATTCTTGGCTATAACCATTTCCATCGCGGTCTGGGCCTCAGCCAGCGTCAGGTTCACCCTCGGCTGGGGGACGGAAATAATGAAGGATTTGCCGCCGGTAGTAAGAAAAGTTAGCTTTAACACCTTGCTTGTAATAATCGCGATTTTAATCACCCCCTAAAGATTTGCCTTGACAATCGCCTTGGCATTTACACTTTACCTAGCTAGTCTTTCAGGCAGATTTCCCACTGCTTATTCATTCGTAAGCTCCCAGTTCTTGCTGAGCACAACATTCAGCAGTGGATACTGGCTCAGACTGGATAGAGCCGCTACAACATCATAGATGTCTTGACTTGTGGCTGTAGGCTTCACATAATTCAGGCTTTTCTTTTGGGTCACCGGGCCGCCTGCCGGCGAAGTCCCGGTTTGGTATTTTGTTGACACGATCGAATCCAACGTTATTTCTGTCACTGCCATGGTTTATCCCTCCCTTCAACAGTTGACAAGCAGGGCTTGTTCGTTCCCGACCTTATATACTATGAGAAAGATTGTCCAATGTTAAAGATCTGGGGAAATAAAAGATTTCTTCCCTAAAATAAAAAGCCTGACGACTGAGCTTGTCACACTTTCAAGCCTGGCCACATATCCTACGAGTGAAATTAGCCCCAAGGAGTGTGGATATCATGACTGATCCAGTAACAAATACATTATCTAATACAGTAACGGATATCATCAGCGGACGCACGCCGCATGTCATCGCGGCTGAAATTAATATGATCAAATACCAGACGGAGAGGATCTACCTTGCCGCCGCTGTTGAGATTGGAAGGCGGTTGACGGAGGCCAAAGCCTTGCTTAAGTATGGAGAATGGGGCAAGTGGCTGGAGAAGTCGGTCAGTTACTCTCAGAGTACGGCCGACAGACTTATGAAGGTCTTCAGAGAGTATGGGAGCAAACTGCCCGATGCTTTTGCCGGTAACTTAGAATCCGCACCAGTGCAGAATTTGACATACTCCCAGGCGGTCATCCTCTTAGGAGTCCCGGAAGAAGAACGAGAACAATTTATCATCGATATGGATATTGAGGGCATGACCAATCAGGAACTCAGGAAAGCGGTCAAGGAACGGACGGAGGCCCGGCAAGAAAAAGACCAGGCCTTACAGGAAAAAGACCTAGCCCTGCAGGAGAACACGGATCTCCAGAAAACAGTGGAAGACCAAAGCGGTATCATCACCGGCCTGACTGCGGAGCTCGCCAATCTGAAGGTCCAATTGGAGAACGTCAAGACGTCCAAAGAAGAACTCGCTAAAACGGCCAGACAGCTGAATGATTCGCTGGAATCGCTCCAAAAAAGCTCATCCGCCAAGGGCTACGAGCGGATGAAAACAAACTTTATTAATACTTCGCTCAAAGTCAGGGCCAACCAAATCGCCTTCCTCTGTGAAAGCTTGGATCAAACCATGAAGGAAGTAAAGCATAAGCTGCTCCAGATCGCCCCTAATGACAAGGAGACGTATATCATTTATAAGAATAAAGTTTACGATCTTCTGGACGTGTGGCTTAAAGACGAGACGTGGAGCAGGCAAACTCACCCCATCAGAGATACGCAGTAAGGCATATTACTGGGCCGGGCCTCTAACCAATCTGTTTGCTCTGATAATTCTAACCATATTTGGATTAATAACATCTTTTATCCTTAAAAAATACGGTACATTTGTCAATAGTTAATATCAAAGCAACTTTACAAAATCACCAATCAGAATACAAATTATAATCCTTAAGAAATAGACAAAAAGAAACAGCCGACCAATATATCCTGACCGACTGTAATATACTATTACTTCTCTTTCACTTCTTCCAGATTGAACTCCGGTACTACCTTGGAAATATCCTTTAATTTAGTATTTTTATTCACTTCTTGCGGAATACCCAGGAGTTCATAGGTTTCTGCCAAAGATAAGCCAGTTGCTTTTGCTGTATCTTCAATTGTGTACGAACCTTTGACCTCGATCAGGGAAACAGTCTGCCCCTTGGGTGGCGCTGAAGTAACTTGATAGTTTCCTGTGGCCTCTGCTACGGCTATTGTTCCGAAAAATAGAACAATTACCATGATCAGGGCTGCCAAAGGATGAACTTTTCTTTTGGCTATTTTAACTTCCAAAGCGCCCTTTTTCGGGCAAGCTAAAATACACTCATTGCAGTTAAGGCATTCCGCACTGGTTACTTTATCTGCTTTGGCGACATCAATATTAATCGGGCAAGCCTTATTGCAGGCCTTGCAGTTAATACATATTTGATTGTCCCTTTCAATTCTGGTCGGGCTTATTTTTCCTATAAAGGCATAAAAAGCTCCAGCAGGACAAAGGTATTTGCAGAAGAAACGATCATATAACAATGAACCGAGCAAAGTTATGAATAATAGTATAAATCCGACAATTGCCGCAGCATCTTCCTGAATGGTTTGAGATACTACCATTAAATGAGAATAGGCTGAATAAGGATCATAGGGCGACATCCAAAGCGTCCCTGTATACCAAGCCATAACAAGGGTTAGTACCAATATAACATATTTTAAATAACGCAGAGGTTTATCAATAAAAAGCGGTATAGTATAACGTTTTTTGAATATCTTCTTTCCCAGTCTGGCAAATAGTTCCTGCAGCGCTCCGAAGGGACAAAGCAAACCGCAGAAGCTTCTCCGGAAAATAACGGCCAGGATTACAGTCAATACCAACAGCACAACAGTCCCGGAAAATATTTTCTTAATATAACTCCCGGCGAAAAGTATAGTATATAAGCTTTCCAGCGCTCCAAAAGGGCACAGGGCATGTACGGAAGCCGCTTTTGCCGCTCCGAGAGCCTGGTGCAAATATCCTTCAACCGTAATCCAGGCCAGCAGCCCGACTAAAACCACAATCCTCAGCCACTTGGCAATTTTATTACTCTTCATTAAGACACCTCTTTCCCTTCTGAAACGATTACCGGGAAAGTTTTTTACTTTCCCGGCTTCCCGTTTATTTTACAGATATCTTTGATTAACAGATATCTATAAAATTAAATTCTTCCCATACCCATTCCGCTGCCATAACCGCTTCCATTGCAAGCACTACTACCGTTTCCGGTAGCGTTGCCTCTGCCTAAGCCGTTTCCTTTACCCTGTCCAAACCCTGCACCGGTTCCCTGGCCAATCCCCGCGTTGCCAGTTCCGTCACAAAGGGCCTGATTGTTCTGAATTCTGGTTAAAATCTGATCAGCTTGCTGTTGGGTAAGTGTCCCGTCTTTTACCCGTTGTTCCAAAACAGTTTTTTTCTGTTCAAGCATTTGGGTTTTAAACTCATTGAGTTTACCGGCTTCCTGCGCAATTGTCCCGTAAGTTTTCCCCTCGGCCCTTTCCTGGGTAACTTGGTCAAGCGTTTGGCCTGTTACTGTTGCTGCGATATCAGCCGGTGTTTTTAAATCGGCGGCGTAGACAATGCCTGAAATTCCTAATACCCCGACTACCGTGAGCAAAGCAACAAATTTTTTGATGTTTTTCATAATGTGTACCTCGTTTCATTTGTTTTGATTTGTTTGTTATGGTCACATTCTAAAAAGAAAATGTGACAAAAGTTTGACAAAAATTCAAACTAAGTTTGACATAACTTTCGTCATAGTTTTGTCACAAATTTTTCGGTTTAAAATGCTATAATTCTTAAAATTTGATAATTCTAAAAATGCGTTAATTATAAGGATGTTATAATATAAAAAAAGCTGACGCCATTATTATAGGAGATAGGGGGAATAAATATTGAACAGGTACATTTTAATTGCCGATGATAACGAAGACATCGTCGATATCCTAAAAACTTATGCAGCCAAGGAAGGTTTTATTCCTGTGGTTGCCTATAACGGCGAAGAAGCTCTTGCCAAGTTCTTTCAGTATTCCCCCGCCTTGATTTTGTTGGACGTTATGATGCCAAGAAAAGACGGGTTTGAAATTTGCCGGGAGATACGCCAAAGTTCCAATGTTCCAATCATTATGATTACGGCTAAAAGCGAGGATGCCGACCGGATCATGGGGTTGGACATCGGAGCCGATGACTACATTGTGAAACCCTTCAGTCCCGGTGAAGTTATGGCCAGGATCCGGGCGGTCCTTAGACGAATTGATTTACCGGACGATAGCAGGAAGAATATAGACGAGAATAGCGTTGTTTTTCCCGGACTAGAAATTAACCTTTCAGATTATACGGTTAAAATAAGCGGCAAGTCGGTTAACCTTACAAGAAAAGAACTGGAAATACTTTGGTTATTAGCTTCTAATCCTGGTAAGGTCTTCTCTCGGGATAACCTTTTAAACAGCGTCTGGGGTTATGAATACTTTGGGGATGCCAGGACAGTCGATACCCATATTAAAAGGCTCCGAGCGAAAATAGAATGTTTAGATACCTGTAATTGGGAGGTTAAAACCATCTGGGGTGTGGGCTATAAATTTGAGGTGAAACATGTTTAAAAAAAATATTACCTTTAAATTAACAGCCGGATTTGTTTCGATTGTCTTGATCTCAATGCTTACCCTGGGCTTAATCTTCATACAGGTTTTCCGCCAGTATGAAATAGATAGCCGGGAGCAGACTATGCTGGCTAACGCCCGCAGCATTTCCGAAATAGTTGCGGTCAATTTGCAAAGCAACGGTCAAATGCGCGGTATTGGCGGTTTTATGCGTTTTTTAGATACCATGACAGATGCAAAAGTCTGGATTATGGACAGACAAAATAATCCTCTGGTTTTCAGTGGCCCCGAGAATGATTCTGGAAATAATCCTATGGGAAAAGGGATGAGCAAGGGCTACGGCACGGGTGGTATGGGAATGGGAGCAGGAACAGGACAGACTCACACTTTTTACTCGGGACAGCTCCCAACAGAAGCGGAAAATGTTATTAATACCGTTCTTTCCGGGCAAGAATCTATTAGTCAAAGCTTTAGCAGCGTATATCAGGAAGAAACAATTACTGTAGGCGTCCCTATTTTTGACGTCAATAAACAGGTAATCGGCTCCGTTCTCTTACACACTCCGGTAACAGGTATAACCAATGTACTTGATAAAACAAACCGTATCCTGCTGGCCAGTCTTTTAATCGCCCTGCTCATTGCCATTGGTTTGGGAATTTTTTATTCGATTCTTTTCACCCGCCCTTTGAAAGCGATGACTAATACGGCAATGGAAATGGCCCGCGGCAATTATAGCGCGCGGACCGGGATAAAACGTCAGGATGAAATCGGCCAGTTAGGAAATTCTCTTGATTTTTTAGCCTCAGGGTTAACAGAGGCCGGAGAAAAAATCGATAAACTGGAACAGGTCAGAAAAGATTTTGTTGCCAATGTTTCCCATGAGTTCAAAACGCCCTTGACTGTAATCAGGGGATCACTTGAAGCCCTGGCTGACGGGACAATCGACCAGCCTGAAGATATCCGGCGCTATTACAGCCGAATGCTTTCCGAGACCAGGAGTTTAGACCGGCTTGTTCAGGATCTTTTGGAACTATCCCGCCTGCAGTCCGGTAAAATAACCGTAAATTTCGAACCTGTTCACATTCCGAGCCTGCTTGCCGATACAGTTAAAAGTATGCAAACCATCGCAGCGGGAAAGGACATACAAATGCATTGTGAAATTCCCCAAAATGTTCCGCCTGTAAACAGTGATTATGACAGGCTCCGGCAGCTGTTTGTTATCTTTATCGACAACGCTGTAAAATATTCTCCGAAAAAAACTACCGTTAACGTAACTTTAGATCTTAGAGATAAATTAAAAGTAATCATCCGAGACCAAGGCCCCGGTATACCTGAAGAAGAACTTCCTTATATCTGGGACCGTTTTTACAAAACGGATAAATCGCGCAAAGGCGGCGGCACCGGGCTTGGGTTGGCCATAGCCAGGCATTTGAGTGAGCTTTTAAACTGCAAGCTTACTATGGAAAGCTCACTGGGGCAAGGAACAAAAGTTACTATGGAACTTCCCTTTAGCAAGCAGGACGAATAGTTAACAAATTGTTTAACCTTTTGTAACTTTCTTAACGACAAAATCACCCTGAATTATTGACATATGTTTATAGCGCATTCTTCCTGGGTAAATCCTTCCAGGTCAATAAGCCGTATTGTTTCATACTCATCAACAGACATAACGGCAAGATCATCTTTAGTCACATCTGAATTGAGCGGCCCATAAATGTTGCTTGCCGGTAAGCAGCAAACTTTTCGCCATTTTCTTGGTCTTGGCATATTTTTACCCTCATTTTAGTCTTAAAGAATCAGGGAATATTTCATTAATACTTGTATGGCTAATCCGGTACGCATATCTTATTGGAAAAAAATGCGCAAATAGTTTTTAGTAAAACTGTCATAACCACTAAAGCTGTTAAAACCAATAAAGCGGTGGCTATCCAGGCAAACAGTTGAACCTTGAGCGTCTCAAGGGCAGTGATGCTGGCGATTGTCGGTAACAATTTTTTCGGCAGCCCGTCATGAAAAATAAGTCTGTAAAAAATCAGCGTAAATAATACCACCCACCTGATATTCCCTTAGGAAAAAAAGTGTTGAAATTGGAAAACGAATTCGGCGTCAATGGAATGCCTTTGGTAAACAGAAATATACCTCCGAATATGAGAAATATAAACAGCACTGCAATTTTGATCATAGCCATTGCGCTTTCGACATAGCTGAATCCTCTTTTTCCCAAGGCATTGATCACAATTACCAGAAGTAATATCAAAAGGGCAAAAACAGAAATTGACAGACTGGGAAACCAGAGCCGCAAAAAAATTCCGGAGGCAAGAGCTTCTGAACTTAGGGTTAAAATACCAGATATAAATACCAACCAACCAATGAGCGCACCTGGGATGGCCCCAAAAATTCCTCTATGTAAACGCGAAAGGATCTGGGAGAGGTGCGGTTTATAGTTATGCTGGTCATGGCTCCAAGCACTTGAGACATGATCAGCCCTCCAAGCAGGAACGCAATGATAACTGAAGGTCCTGCTTAGTTAATTGCTAAACCTTTACTATTTTTTATATTATTTTCAACCTGGATTAGGCTAACCGTTTTTAATATTATTTAAAAAAGAAGCCCTGATTGCCGGGCTTCCCAATAAGATATTGCATCGATTTGCAGTCCTTAGCTGATATCATCCAATAGTGTCTGAAGTTCTTGCAGAACCTTATTCAATTCGGCTATTCTGGCTTGCTGCTCTGTCTGAATCATATTCATTGCTGTATTGGCAGCTTCAAGATCGCCCCGTAATTTAGCCTGATTCAGCAGAGCTACCTGTTCCTGAATCTTCCCCTGATGTTCAAGCATAATTTGCTGGCGTTCTGTTTGACAAGTTTGGATTGCTTGTTTAATTCTGGCCATTTCTTCAGCACTGATATTTGCTCTGTTTTGAAGTTTGTTTTGAATTTGGGCTTTTAGTTCTTCCGAACAATCATTGAGCTGGGTCTTTAAACCTGTGGTTGAACCTGCGTTTAACCTTACCTGCTGCCTAGCCTGTTCAAACTGGAGCTTTCCGGCCTGGTAGGCTTCCGTATTTCCTTTGTCCTGCAGCGTTGTACTGCCCTGATTGGCACCCTGTCCGGAGGTTCCTCCCGCCGTCTGACCCGAAGTTTGTTCGGTCGCCTGTCCGGCAGCCAAAGCTGTACCCGCTGTTCCCAGAAGTAAAATTCCGGCAATTACTATACTTAATAACTTTTTCATATAACTCTCTCCTTATTGATCAAATGTTAACTCAGAATCTTGAGCTTCGTCCAGATTGTTGATGCTCTCAATCAGTTTATCAATTTCCCCCGATAATTCATTTAGGGTCTGCTGCTTTTGGGCATCCGTATAAACATTGTCGGACTTGCTTATGACCGAGACCCCGCTGTTTGTTCCGTCTAAAGATTGCTTGGTTGAGCTGGGATTTATTTCCTTTGACGTCCCCGTTTGGCCGGAGTTAGCTGCCTGGCTGTCAGCTGCCTGTTTAGCCGGCAAACCAGAAGAACTTTTGGCACAGGCAACGCAGCTGAAAATAAGCAATACTGCAGCAATACTGACCCAAATTATTTTTTTCTTCATTGTCCACCCCTCTTTCAAAATGGGATATCAATTCAGCTAGCTGTTCTTGTTAAGCCTAATATAATTTTTAAATGTAAACACCCAATAAGCAAAATGTAAATAATTTGTGAAAATTCACCCAAGTAAATTATTCTATAGAGAGAAGAGTAAACGTCAGAGAAGTCCCTTTTCCTTCAACGCTTTCGGCCCAAATGTTGCCCCCGTTTACTTCGACCAGATTTTTGGCAATAGCTAACCCCAGACCTGTACTTTTATCATCAGAATTGCGGACCTTATCTGAACGGTAGAACTTTTCAAAAATATAGGGCAAATCAGCAGCAGCAATACCGAAACCGGTATCCTGAACAGCTAAGCAGACTTCATGGTTATTCAGTCCCGCATCAATAATAATCTGCCCTTCCTCCTGGGTATATTTAATAGCGTTGCTGAGGATATTGATCAGCACTTGTTTCAAAGAAGACGGATCAGCAAGAACATAAAGCCCGGAGGGAACCTTATTAATAACGGACAGCCGCTTCTTTTCAGCCGGACTTCTTAACACAGACAATACACTTTCAGCTAATACAGCTATTTCGATACGTTCTTTCTGCAGAGTTATACTACCGGACTGAATCTTTGCCAAATCCAGAAGATCGGAGGTTAAGCGGATCAGGCGTTGGGTTTCCTCCCGAATCAGGAACATATACTCCTGATAATCCTCTGGTTCAACAACACCGTCGACGATTCCTTTGATAAATCCATTAATTGAAGTTAAGGGGGTTCTCAGTTCATGGGAAATATCCGCAATCAAATCGTTTCTCATCTTTTCTGTCTTATCAATCTGTTCTTTCATATAGTTGAAAGAATCAGAGAGCCTGCCGATTTCATCCTGCGATGCAACCACTGTGGGATCAGCTTTCTCCCCTTGGGCAATTTTCCGGGCAGCCGCATCCATTTCTTTGATTGGTTTGGAAATTCTCCTGGAATTATAATAAATGAACGGAAGGCTTAAAATAACCATTGCAGCACCAACTGCCAGGATAATTAAATACATCTGGGCAACACTTTTGTTGATATTGCTTACGGGGCAAAGAATAAGAATTGCGCCCTCAATTTTTTCATTAATCGATAAAGGGTACCCTACAAATAAAACATAATCGGCAAAATCTTTAGAATATTCCTTTTGCTGAAAAACCTTCTGCCCTTGGAGTACCAGTTTGACATTCCTGGCAACAAAACTCTCATCCAATCCGTTTAGAGCCAATCCTTGCTGTTTGGAAAATTGTGCTTCGTCAATTTTTAAGATATAAATAATCGATGCAGTACCATATGCAAGACCATTCACTTCTGAATTCAGTTCTTGCACAGAAATTTGATGCTGGTAATAATCCTGGGTCAATTGGTTGGCTTTTTGGGCCACCAATTCAAGTGTTTCCTTTTTTTCTGAAAAAACCGCGTCTTTGTAAACAATCGCCAGGATCAGTGTCATAGAAGCTATAGCTAAAACAGTAATAAGGAGATAGGTCGTTAAGAGGCGGGCAAATATACTTTTAAATATACTTTTAAATATACTTTTGAACATCCTATTTAACCTCCAGTTTATAACCAACGCCCCAGATTGTCTTAATCTCCCAGCCGGTAGAATCATTTTTCAATTTTTCCCTTAGGCATTTTATATGAACATCAACCGTGCGGGTATCGCCCAAATAAGAATAATCCCATATTCTTTCTAATAGTTGTTCTCTTGTAAATACAATATTCTTATTTTGAGCCAGGAAACTGAGCAGCTGAATTTCTTTTGGTTTCAACTCGACACCTTGGCCATCAATACTTGCTTGGTACTGATTCATGTCAATAATCAGATTATGTATCGTTATAATATTGCCCTTATTCTCTTGAGGTTGGGTATGGGGCTTTAACCTTACCTTTACTCTGGCCAACAATTCTTCAGGTTCAAAGGGCTTAACGATGTAATCATCGGCACCGGCATCAAAACCGGCAACCTTGTCTGAAACCATATCCCTGGCACTTACCATGATTACTGGAATATCCTTCTCCATTTTAAGCAGCTTACATACTTCCCAGCCATTAATCGAAGGGATCATGATATCCAATAAAACCAAGTCAACTTTTGTCTTTTGGAGCAGGTCGATTGCAGAACTTCCGTCGTGACACATAATAGTGTCATATCCTGTTTTTTTTAAATAGAGATCCATTAACTTACAAATATTTTTATCGTCATCAACAACTAGAATTGTGCCTTTTTCCATCGCCCATACCCCTTATCAATATTTTTTACTAATGTTTTAAAAAACGTTTGTTTTCATTTATTCTTAATAATTCTAGCAATTTTTTAAAAATCATTTTTTTGAGAGCATGAGGGGCAATAGAAGTGGCATAGTTAGAATGAGAGAATCCACTGACAGTAGTTTGGTGGATTCTCGCTTATTACCTCGTTTTTGTATAAGTGATCAGAAGTTGCTCTTTTTAAAAGCTGATTTAGAGTCTTCTATTGCTTGTTAAACCAGTTGGCATGAACCGTCACGGAGATGAAGTCTGATCATGTCACGATTTCGCTGGTCCCATTCAAGGCTGTTTGACAGGAACCATTATTCAATTTCAACTTAATTTGATCCTTATCACGAGTACAATCGCCATTTATTGCAGCAAATACAGAGCCAGCTGGAATTAAAAGTGTTCGATTAAAGCGAGAATAAAAATGGTTTTTTTCATATTTTTCTCCTCTTTTTTTCACACTTACAAAATCCTGTTCTTTTCTTATGATCACTTTTTATGTAATTTGATGCCAAATTCCAAATATCTGATTTCTTTTTCAACCATACTTTAAACTCAAGATGTAAACTTCCCGTGAATAAATTGTAAACAATCTATGAACAACTTTTTTGTCCTTATGACCATAATACGTCATCATTATTATCGTCTCAACGTGCCTTGAGTAGACAAAAAAGATGCCGCCTAAAGCTGGTATGGCCTTGGCGGCAAAGTATACATTTCAAATATCAACGTTTTTATGCAAGGATTTGCCTTATTAGATCATACTGCTTATTATTTCGAGCCATAATCTTCTACAAGACTAGTTCTCTATTGTCCCTACATCTTTTTGGCTTTAAATTGATACTTTTCTATTCAACTTACTCGGCGCTAAAGGCTTTGGTGGTTTTCGCACTTTCCAGTTTATTAGCCCTGGTCACTGTTACATACACATTACCAGCTGCAGAGCCTATCTGCGGGATTATTACTGTCACTGAAGTTTGTCCGCTATCCACTGTTGCTGTTCCTAAAAGTGTACCGCCACTGGCTACGGAATAAACATTGACTACATCTCCTTCAACGAGAGAGCTTACTACGACCGTGTCATTGGTAACTGTTATTGTGGATGTACTAGGAGCTGCACTGTTTTCTGATGTGTAGGATTATTGCTTTAGTTTATCCTGAGCTGCTAAAAACCGGAAAGCCTAGGGAGTGTGTGGCAGTAAATGTTCCAAACGTCTAATAAAATTGCCCACGCCTGGCAAAATAAAGAAAGGCAAAGATAAAATAGTTCAAGTGTTGACTCCAGTAGCTGCGATAGCCACAATTCGATTACCAAAAATGGGAGCTCAAGCCTAGCCGATTCCGGTCAAGGTTTGGACTGAAAGCTTGACAACCTAGCATGCATTGTCACGATACGATCTTACTATGCTATACGTCTAACCATACTAGGATCGCGTACTGGTAAACACGCAGCCGTCCAAGTACCGCACCCATCGCAATGAGGGTCGAGGCACAAGCAAATTCAGCTAAGAGAAGCGCATGAATATTATTGGCAGAAATGGGTTCCAGTGAGAGAACTCCTGTGGATCAAATCAGCATATAGACAGGCAAACCGACGCTGACGACCAGGAATGTCCCTGTGGTCGCAGTTAAGCCTATCAAAACGGTCAAATAAATTCTTCATCAGTGCTCCGCCTTTAGCTCCTGATATGTCTTTTGCAGGATCAGAGCATCCTCCTCAAGCTTCGGACTTTCACAAATCACGGTTCCTTGGATGCCAAAGCTCAGGCAAGCTTTAAGGATTTCCCGGAATTTCAGGTCAGCTTCTTGCAAAACGAGATGTCTCTTTTCGCCTTTTGGACCATATTCAATCCCGGAAATATGGAAATGCGCATTGCTTATCCACTTCTCACCAAGCCCTTCGGCTGTCTGCTCAAGAATCGCGCAGAACTCGTCATAGCTGTTGAATTGACCATTGGCTCTGGCATGCAGATGGCTGAAATCAATACAGGGCAATACGCCCGGAACCTCCTGTGCTATTTTGATCGTTTCCGTGAGATCGCCAAACTGGGAGGGTTTACCTGTCGTTTCAGGCCTCAGGATGACCTGGTTGCCTTCCTGATCAAGTTCCTGCCGGACATCGCTGAGTTCTTTGACCACTCTGGCTAAGACGGTAGCCGAGGTATCCCCAGAATAAAAAGCTGGATGAAAAACAATGCTTCCGGCCCCAAGTATCCCGGCAATCCTGGCCGTATGAATAATCCTTGTTTTGCTTGCCTCGACTTTTTCCGTTTCACTAGAGTTCAGGTTGATATAGTAAGGCGCATGACAAGACAGGGATACGCGTTCTTTTTTCGCAGTCTCCCCGGTCTTTAACGCTTTATCTTCCTTCATTCTGACCCCGTGAACAAACTCGACTTCCATCGCATCCATTCCGAGTTCCCTGATTCTTAGGATTCCGGCCTCCGTGGATGTTTCCTTGGAAGACAAAGGCACTCCGGCCGTGCCAAACTTGATGCTCATGCCGATCTCCCCTTAGGACAGATATTTATTGAAGAAAATCTCTTCAACATTTTCAGTCCCCTTAATCTCTTTCAATTTACTGATGACTTCCAAATCGGCTTCGGTTTGAATACCGACAATGATTATGTTTCTGCTCATGGAACTGATTTTGCCAACCTGCATACTGGTAATGTTGATGTTATGCTCACCCAATACAGTCCCGACTTTGCCGATCATCCCCGGATAATCCTCATGCGAGATAAGCAGGAACCATCCCGAAGGATCTATTTCAACCCTGAAATCGTCGATCTCCACAATCCGCTGTTCACTTTTGCCAAAAAGCGTACCTGCTACCTTATGCTCAGTTAAATCAGTTTTAATGGTAATGCTGATCAGATCAACAAAGCTTTGCGCCTCTTTGCTTTTGATCTCCTTGACGGTTATACCGCGTTCTTTCGCAACTTCAGGCGCGTTGACAATATTGACCTCTTCCTGAAGAATTGGATTTAAGACCTCTTTTATGGCTGCCAGCGTCAGCATTTTGGTATCCGCAGTGCTGATATCGCCATTATAGCGGACTTCAATATTTTTTATTCTTCCTTCCGTCAGTTTGACAGCCAGAATACACATTTTTTGCATCAAGTGAAGGTAAGGCTTGATCATATTCATGACATCTCGTGATACAGGCGGAATATTCAGTGAAGTTGAAACCGGTTCGGATCTCAGTGCAGCGAGCACTCCGCGGGCTGCGCAAACCGCAACCTCATTTTCAGCCTCCTGCGTCCTGGAGGCAAGCCTAGGAGTGCAGACCACATTCTCCATCTTCATCAGCGGATGATCTGGCCGAAGAGGTTCTTCAGCAAACGCATCCAAAGCTGCTCCGGAAACAATTCCTTCCTGCAGGGCCCAGACCAAAGCTTCCTCATCAATAATCCCGCCTCTGGCACAGTTAATAATCTTAATACCTTTTTTCATTCTGGCAAACGCATCTTTATTCAGCAGATTGCGCGTGTCAACTGTCGCTGGAATATGCAGCGTCAGATAATCCGCTTTGCTGAAGATCAAATCCAGATTCACTAGCTCAATTCCCATCTCTCTGCCTTTATCATCACTAAAAAATGGGTCATGAGCAATCACTTTCATATCGAAAGCTTTGGCCCTTTTTGCTACGCCCATGCCGACCCGTCCCAGTCCAATGATACCCAAGACCTTGTCTTTCAGCTCCATTCCCAGGAACTTCTGTCTTTGCCACTCTCCACGCTGAACAGAAGAATAAGCTTGAGGAATCCCTCTGGCCAAAGCCAGGATCATCCCGATGGTATATTCAATGGAAGAAGCACTGTTGCCCTGAGGGGCATTCAGGACAACAATCCCCTGCTTTGTGGCTGCCTGAATATCGATATGCTCAACTTCCAGACCAGCCCTTCCGATTACTTTCAAATTCCTACCGGCTTCAATGACTTCACTGCTGACAATCGTATCGCCTCTGATAAGCAAAGCATCGTATTCCGGAATCATTTTGATCAGTTCTTCCTGAGATAATGTGCAATATGTATCCACGTCATGTTCTTCACGCAGCAGTTGAATTCCAGCCTCTGCCACTTTGTTATTCACCAGAATCTTCATCTGACTCTACCCCCAGTATCTGAAATAAACTAAACCTCCCATCCCCATGGAGACGAGAGGCAATACCTTCCCTTGCAGCGATTTGCCTAAATTTTAGGTTATTTTGATTATAGAGTTTATTGATTCTTCTGTCAAGAATCCGTCTTTTAAATCAACATACTTGGCAGATGACTGTCCTTAGTGTCATGCGATCACTCTTCTGCTGCCCCGGTAATGCTCCGCCCAGTAATGTTCATCCAGTGAAGAAATCTGAACGCAATGCTTGGCCGCAGAAATAAACTTGTTATCACCGAGATAGATTCCAACATGACTTGCTCCGGCTCCGTTGGTATGAAAAAAGATCAGATCGCCAGGTTCTAATCTTGTTTTGGGTATTCCAACCCCCTCTCTAAATTGTGCATACGATGTCCTTGGAAGTTGAATTCCATTCTCTAGGAATACTCTTTGGACTAGCCCTGAACAGTCGACACCGGATCTCGACCGGCCGCCCCATTTATAAGCAGTCCCTTTCCAGGTCAGTACCGAAGCTATGATGCCGGCCTGAATTTCTGCTTTTTCTTTGTTTGCCTCCATCAGAGAAAGCGTACTGACATTTACACAAGAAAAGCTGCTCTCGCCAGCTTTTTCCTCCATGATTCTAATATTGTCGGTCTGCATAGGGCTTTCGTCAACCATTTTAGCAGGAGCTGCCGTAACTTTAGGACGCGAGGAGGCGATTTCCTGCAGGGCATAAGGACTAGAGGGGACTACAGCAGTTCCAGCCAGTAGAAGTGCTGTTAGGCCAATCACCTGTTTCGGAACGAGGGTGGGCTGATTGGATTCTGTCAAAGGGAGCGCAACTTGCATGATTCGAAACTCCTTTCCAAATAAAATCCAGACAGTCTATATCATTTTTTATGCAGTAAAGAGATGGATTATGCTTTTTATCCGGCCAGGTAAAGAAAAAGGTTGTCTGCAAAAATGTCATTTTTGAACATTGAATATATTTTTTATTATCCTTAGTTTTATCTTTTTTTACGTTTTTCCTTATAAAAGATACTAGTCATTTTTTTGCCTGAATAGCAAAACATTTCATCGTATTTGCGCTGTGGAATGGAACAAACTAAAATAAGAAAAAATAAAGAGGTGATTTAGTTTGGGGAGAAAATCAAATTCTGGTTTGAATCAACTAAAATATGAAGTTTCCAAAGAGTTAGGTATCATGAACAGCGGACCGCAGGAATATGCGCAGTATCTGGACAACGCCAAATATGAAGTAGCCAATGAATTGGGCATCCAGTTAAACAAGGGATATAACGGAGACATCACATCAAGGGATGCCGGCCGGATTGGCGGCCAAATTGGCGGTAAAATCGGCGGAAATATGGTTAAAAAGATGATTGAATTTGCCGAAAGTAACATGGCAAATAATAGTGGAAAACTCTAGTACTAATCAAGAGGATGGTTTCGTTTCCATCCTCTTTTTTTAATGATCACATTTCCTCATATTCATTAACCAGATCACTGATTATTTTCGCTACAGGTAGGATTTCAGTTATCTTTTCAATAGATTGTCCTGAAAAAATCAGTCCTTGATCTAAATTACCCTGTTGGGCATTGATCAAGGCCTCCTTTATGCAAAAAGTTGCTGTGCATTTTTTTAAACAACCCTCACATATTTGTGGGGATTTTACTTTCCCCGAAAGGATTTCATCTGTAAATGTGTTTCGAATTGCTCTCCCGGGCAGCCCGACGGGGCTCTGAATGATGACAATATCTTCTGCCGTTGCTCTCAGATAAGCTTCTTTGAGGGACGGCGCTCCATTCGCCTCTTCACTGGCAGCAAAGCGGATCCCCATTTGCACGCCGTTAGCACCAAGTCTAAATGCCTCCTGTAAATCTCCGGCATCCACAATACCTCCTGCCGCAATGACCGGGATAGAAATAGCCTCCTTGATCTCAGGAAGAAGAACTCTCATAGACTGATCTGTTCCGAGATGTCCTCCGGCTTCTTTCCCTTCTACTACGACCGCTGCCGCTCCCAGGCTTTCAGAAATCCTGGCAAGTTTGGCCGTCGATACAATCGGGACTAAAGGGGTTTTTGCCTCAGCACACCAGCGAAAAATGTCCCTGGAAAAACCCGCTCCCTGGATAATCAGGTCAATGCCTTCTTCCAGCGCAGTACAGACAAGTTCCTTGAAACGCGTTGCTGCAAACATAATATTTATTCCGATGATTCCTTTGGATTTCTCCCTGGCCTTTCTGATTTCGCCTTTTAATTCAGTTTCATCCAAAGCCGTCGCAGCAATAATTCCTATTCCACCGGCGTTGGCCACAGCCGCAGCCAGCCGAAAAGTGGAAATTCTAATAGCCATCCCACCTTGGATGATCGGATACTTCGGAATCAGATCTCCTACTCTTAATACAGGTAATTTCAAAATAGCCCTCCAATAATTTTTCAACAATTTCTTAAAATTTTTTTGCACAATAATTCTTTTTAATCGTTTTTTCAGCAATAAACCCTTCAAAAATTATTTTGATATTCAAAGTATTTTTTCTTTGATTTTACCTCTTTTTGATCTACTATTCAAGTTTTTCCCTGTTGGTGATTCCTGTACACCTTGTTGTCAATTCCTGTGTACCTATACACAATCATTCTGTCTGTTCCACAAACACCAGGCTTTCATAGTTTTACCGCGTAATGCTCATACTACCTATATCTGAAAAATGGAGGGCTGAACAGGATGCATACAATGTGGAAAGGCTCCATAAGCTTTGGTTTGGTTAATATTCCCATAAAAATGTTTGCTGCTACGGAAGAAAAGGATATCCATTTCAGATACATCCATAAAGCGTGCAATACGCCTCTTAAGTATGAAAAGCATTGTCCGACATGCAACAAAAAAGTACAAGAAGATGAAATTGTCCGCGGGTATGAATATGAAACCGGCCATTTTATTATTATCAACGAGACAGATCTTAGCGCCTTAAAATCTGAAGTGGAAGAAAAGTCAATTGAAATCCTTGATTTTATTAATCTTGCGGAAATTGATCCGATTTATTACGACAAATCCTATTACCTAGCTCCGCAGGATACCGGCGGCAAAGCCTATCATCTCCTGCGGCAGTCCATGAATGATACCGGCAAAATTGCCCTGGCTAAAATGACCATCCGCAATAAACAGACGCTGGCTGCTTTAAGGGTTTACAACAAGATCCTGGTCCTGGAAACCATTTTCTATCCGGATGAAATAAGACCGGTCAGTGAGGTACCCGGAATCAGCGAACAGCAGAGTGTCAACGAAAAAGAGCTCGATATTGCAACTCAGCTGATTGCCAACTTGACTGCACCATTCGAGCCGGAAAAATATAAGGATAATTACCGGGAAGCACTGAGAGATCTAATTAATAAAAAGATTGAAGGCAGGGAAATAGAGATCGCACCTGAAACTCCTCACCGTAATGTCATTGACTTGATGGAAGCCCTTCAGTCTAGTTTAAAAGAAACCAAAAAGAAATCGAGAGACAAAGCAAAGATTGCAGAAAAAACTAAACCGGATACGGATGCCCAGAAAGAAGAAAAGACGACTGCAAGCTAGTACCTGAAAAATTTTTATGGAACTATTGCAAGTAATGGAACCGGTCCTGTCATAAAAATCAGAACAGGTGATGAATGGTTTCAGTAAAAACCTACCTCAAAAGCCCAAGGAAAGGAAATCATCGTGGAATGAACCTGGAAGTCGACGGCAAAACGCTCACTATAACCAATCCTGAAAAATTATTATGGCCAAGCCTCGGAATCCGCAAGATTGATTATTTGAAAATCCTGCTGGAACTAGCCCCGTATCTTTTGCCCCACGTCAAAGACCGTTTGTTGACGACGATCCGTTATCCTAATGGTTTTCAGGGGAAGTCCTTTTTCCAAAAAAATATTCCTGATTATGCCCCAGAGTGGATTCCGACGATCGAATGGCGGGATAATCAGTATATCATTTTAGAATCAGAAGCAATCCTCATTTGGCTCGGAAACCAGGCGTGTCTGGAATTCCACATTCCATTTAACCCCTATGACAGGGATCAGTATCCTTCTGCACTGGTTTTCGATCTGGACCCTTCCGAAGGTCAGACCTTTGAGAATGTCACGGAAGTGGCTCTGCTGATTTTTGAAGAGCTTAAAGCGCTTCAGATTACAAGCTATATCAAAACTTCCGGGGCAAGCGGACTTCAGATTCATATTCCGACAGGCGGAAAGTATGATTACGATACCGCCAGAAAAATCAATGAATTTTTTGCGGTTTATTTCAGCCAGAAATACCCCCGGCAAATTACCCTGGAGCGCAGTGTCGCCAAAAGAGGCCATAAGCTCTATTTTGACTATCTGCAGATGTGGCAGGGGAAAACCATCATCAGTCCATATTCACCAAGAGCAACAGCCTCCGCATCAATTGCTGCTCCATTGGAATGGGAAGAGCTGAGGCACGGGGTCAAACCCGAAGATTTTAATCTGCTGAATATCAGCGGCAGGCTGAAGGATAAAGGAGATCTCTTTGCTCCGCTGAAAAATGGACAGAACAGCAAGAGCTGCCAAGATCTCGACTTTATCCTTGAAAAAATCTAATCATTTACCTATTTCTTGGATGTCTCATGACAGAAACGATTTAGAAATTGTTTAAAATTCACCGTACTAGTATACCGTTTTCTAAATAACTAGACATTTAAACCTTCATAGCTGGGTCTGTGTGCCACAGTTCCAGCGTAAGCGGAGCATGGATGCGGAGCGCGGCAGTTAGCGCCATGGAGGGCGCTATCTGCCGAGAGCGGAATGTGGCGCACAGACCAGACCCAAATAAATATTCAAAGATCAATGTACTAGTCGTTAGAGGACGTATGGAACGTGATTTCCGGGTACTTATCCTTCAATCTGTCCAGGTAGTATTCGTCTTCAAGAAGAACGACCAGCTGGTCATCCTGATCTTTGACGCACAGATTACGGAGCCCGCGCAAATTGGCCGGATCAACAGGTTTATCGCTTTTGACCCAGCGGGCCATATGATGCAGAAGATGATGAAGCTGAATTCTTGTGCCATATTCATTTTCGAGACGGTATTCCAGGACCTCAAACTGAAGCTTGCCCACAACGCCGACGATCAGTTCCTCGGGCCCATCCATAAAGGTCCGGAAGACCTGCACTGTCCCTTCTTCCGTCAGCTGCTTGATTCCCTTCTGAAACTGTTTGTATTTGGAAAAGTCCAGATTGATGATCTTGGCAAAATACTCCGGTGCAAACTGCGGCAGCCTTTCGAATTCAAAGGTCCCTTCCTCACTCAGGGTATCGCCGATCCGAAAAATGCCCGGATCAAACAAACCCACCACATCTCCGGGATAAGCTTCTTCCAGGATATCGCGTTCTTGTGCCAAAAATTGCTGTGGCTGCGGAAGCTTGATCTTCTTACCGCTTCGGACATGATTGGCTGCCATTCCACGTTCGAACCTGCCTGAACAGACTCGCATAAACGCGATCCGGTCTCTGTGGGCCGGGTTCATATTGGCCTGAATCTTAAAAATGAAACCTGAAAATTGAGGATCAGTCGGCTGAATGTCGCCAACCGAACTTTTTTGCGGTCTTGGCTCAGGCGCCATTTCCAGGAACTGCTCCAGAAAGGTTTGAACACCAATACTGCTCAGCGCACTGCCGAAGAAGACCGGAGACAGCATCCCCTGCTGAATCATTTCCTCGTCAAACGGATCCCCGGCAATATCCAATAGTTCCAGATCTTCGCGAAGCTTATCATATAAGGCAGGTTCGAGACAGTCTTTGAGAGCGGGATCTTCAAGACCGCGTTCGTCCGCATCGATCCGTTTCCGTTCACCGTCCCGGTAAAGCTCCAGACATTGATGCCGCCGGTCGTAGATTGCACTGAAATCTTTTCCCATTCCAACCGGCCAATTCAAAGGAACCGTATTGATGCCTAAGACATCCTCAATTTCCTGAAGGACATCCAGCGGGTCTTTGCCAAAACGGTCCAGCTTGTTAATAAACGTAAAAATCGGTATGCCTCTCATCCGGCAGACTTTAAACAGCTTGATGGTCTGAGCTTCAACGCCTTTGACCAGATCGATTAGCATGACGGCGCTGTCGGCTGCCATCAACGTGCGATAGGTATCTTCACTAAAATCTTCGTGCCCGGGTGTATCTAAAATATTGATATGAATTCCGTTGTATGAAAACTGCATGGCGCTTGAAGTTACGGAAATGCCACGTTCTTTTTCAATCTGCATCCAGTCGGAAGTTGCATATTTGGCTGCTTTTCTTCCTTTTACCGTACCAGCAAGCCGGATAGCCCCACCAAAAAACAGCAGCTTCTCTGTTAAGGTTGTTTTCCCCGCATCCGGGTGAGAAATAATTGCAAATGTCCTTCTGGGTTTAATCTGATTCTGGTTCGTCGTCTTTTCCATCAAATTCCCTTTCCTTTTTTACGTGCGTGTTTTGCCTATAACACTATATCATATTCCTTGACTTTTTTCTTCTTTAACACCCGCATTGCATTCAGGATCGCAATCACAGCCACGCCTACATCGGCAAATACAGCTTCCCACATTGTCGCGGCCCCCATCGCTCCAAGGATGAGGACACCTATCTTTATTCCGAGCGCAAAACCAATATTTTGCCAGACAATTCCCTTCGTTTTCCGGGCAATCCGGATTGCCTCGAGCAGTTTGGCAGGTTCATCCGTCATCAGGACAATATCCGCGGCCTCAATCGCTGCATCCGACCCGAGTCCGCCCATGGCAACGCCGATATCAGCCCTGGCCAGGACCGGTGCATCATTGACCCCATCTCCGACAAAAACCAGTTTACTGCCTTTTTCCTTCTGTTCCTCCAGCGTTTCCAGAACAGCGACCTTTTGATCGGGAAGCAATTCAGCGTAAACTTGGTCAAACCCCAACTGCTGTCCGATCTGTTCACTGATCGCTTTCGTGTCTCCGGTCAGCATAACAAATTTCTTAACTCCCGCCTGTCTCAATCCCCGCAAAGCCCCGTGAACATCTTTTTTGACTCTGTCCGTAATCAGGATATAGCCGGCATATTGACGCTCAATCGCGATATAGGCAATCGTTCCAGCCTCGGGTATTTGCGTCAGGGAGATTCCTTCCTCAGTCAGGAGCCTGGCGCTGCCGGCCATGACTTCTTTTCCCTGATATACTGTTTTTACGCCATAGCCTGGTATTTCTTGATACTGATGGATATCTTTCTGATCAATGCCCTTGGTATTCAGTTTTTTCGTATCATCTTCGGTGTATCGTTTCAAAATCGAAGCCGCAATGGGATGACCTGAGAAATATTCAGCCGCAGCAGCATATTCCAGCAAAGTATCTTCATCAAACCCCTGAGCAGCTTGTATTCCGGTAACTTCAAACACACCTTCGGTTAGCGTGCCGGTCTTATCGAAGACAACCGTACGCACTTGATTCAGGCCTTCCAGGTAGTTGCTTCCCTTGATCAGGATGCCGTTTCGAGAAGCGCCTCCGATACCCCCAAAAAAGCTTAACGGGATGGAGATCACCAGTGCGCAGGGACATGACACCACGAGAAAGACCAAAGCCCGGTTCAGCCATTCGCTGAATGTGGCCCCTTCAACAAAAAGCGGGGGCAGAAAAGCTAAAAGTGCAGCTCCGAGCACAATAACCGGTGTATAGACACGCGCAAATGTTGTCATAAAATTTTCTGTCTTAGCTTTTTTAGAGGCGGCCTTTTCCACCAGATCCAGAACCCGTGCAACCGTGCTCTGCGCATAAACCTTCGTAACTTTTACGGTCAAGACCCCGGTCTTATTAATAAAACCAGCTAGAATACTGCTGCCGGCTTCGACCTCCCTCGGGATAAATTCTCCGGTGAGCGCCGAGGTATCCAAAACAGACCTGCCCGCAAGCACTGTGCCATCAAGGGGAACTTTCTCTCCTGGCTTGATCAGAATCATCTGGCCTTCCCTGACTTCCTCCGGCGGCACTTTGCTTATGGAATCTCCCTTCATTAAATTCGCATAGTCCGGACGAATATCCATCAGTTCACTGATCGAGCGGCGGGAACGGTTCACAGCACTGTCCTGGAAAAATTCACCGACCCGGTAGAACAGCATCACTGCCACAGCCTCGGGATATTCCTGAATAGCCAGCGCCCCAACTGTAGCAATAAACATCAGAAAGTTTTCATCAAGAAACTTGCCGCGGACAAAATTCCGAAGCGCCGCCCAGATAATCTGGCTGCCAACCAATAAATAGCTGATCAGAAACAATACAATTTCAACGGCAGGTTTCAATTTTAGCAGAAACGCAGCAGCAAAAATAACGGCTCCAATGACAAAGCAAACCAGCTCGGCATTAACTTTCTGTTTTTTTTGTTCTTTTTGTTCTCTTTGTTCTTTTTGTTCCTTCTGTTCTTTTTGTTTTTCTTGTTCCGTGGTTTTCTCTTCTTTACTGGCTGTACCCATATCTTTGGACCTGATCCCAGTAATGCTTACCCCGGCCTCAATCCCGGAAGCGATTTTTTCAATTTCGTGGACGATATCTGTGATCTTTTCAGAATCATTTACCTCTAGATAGAGTTTGCTGCCTGCAAAATCAATATTTGCAGTTATTATGCCATCCAGCTTCCTTACTTCCTGTTCGATTTTAACCGAGCAATTTGCACAGCCAAGACCGGCAAACAGGATGACTGCTTCCTGACTTTTTATAGCCATATCTTTTTTCTCCTCACGCATCCTTATCCTTCTTTGACATGGAGCATTCCCTGGCTGAAAATGCCTTTGATATGCTCGTCATCCAGCGCATAGAATACGATTTTTCCTTCTTTTCTGTTTTTTACCAGCCTGCATTGCTTAAGAATCCGCAGCTGATGGGAAATTGCCGACTGGGTCATATCCAATAGAAAGGCCAGGTCGCAGACACACATTTCTGCTTCCGAAAGCGCCCAGAGAATTCTTATCCTTGTCGTATCACCAAATACTTTAAATAACTCAGCAAGATCATATAGATTTTCTTCCTGCGGCATCAATTCTTTAACCTTACCGACAATTTCTTCATGAATAACCAGGCAGTCACACCGCAAATTCTCCGCTTTCCCCTCCATCAAAACAACCTCTCCTTTGTAATTGCTCTATCAATTGAATACTTGAATAAGTGTTCATATATTATATTATTACGTATTTCTTTTATGGTCAATTCATTTTTCTATTTTTCTGAATCTACGCATAGCCTGTAAATATTGATTTAAGTTTTTTAAGGCTATTTGTAAGGGTAAAATAAAGATGGACGGATACGGATGAGGCCGTCATTAATGCCGCCAGATAATGCAGCCAGCGCACACGGTTTAATCCTCCTGCCGGTTTGACCGCTCTCTGCAGGGGCTTAAAGTAGAGGGCCATCCCGGTAATCATCTGGACCAGGGTTAATCCTGCCAGCGAGGTAATCAATATTTTCTGACCTGGATTGTATTTGGGATATTTCGTCTTTTTTTCGGATAAGAAGAACTCGTATTTTAAGAATTTAGGTATTGCCTTTAAGGTCTTGCGGTTCGGAATGATCTCTTTATAGTTTTTGTCTTTCATCCCGTAGCAAACCCGTGCCACGTACGAATTTAACAGTAAAAACTGGGCGACGGCATGTGTCTTCCGTGCTGAATCCATCCGCTTGAACCCGAAAGCGTGCGATGGGCTGTGAATGTAAAGCCCGCTAAAAATTAAAGCCAGTACAGCCGGCGCGTAGACCCAGTGAAGCAATCTCACTGTTCCTGAATGACGTTGCTTTTTCCAATTCATATCATCAGCTCCCCAACCGGTTTTCCCGTAGTTATTAAATGTGTCGAACAAGAGGAACAAATGTCAAATGCCCTGATCACCCGGCCGATTTCAATGGGCTGTTTTTCATCCGCAATCGAAATTCCAATGAGCGCCTCCTCGACGGGTCCTTTACAATTCTGATCATCCCGGGGAGAAAAATTCCAGGCACTGGGTGTAATGATCTGGTATTGGGCTATCCTGCCGTTTTCAATCCGCAGCCAGTGTCCGAGCGGACCGCGCATTGCTCCGGTGAGGCCGATTCCTTCGGCATTTTTTGGTACTTCAAAGGGTGAAAATATGCATCCTTCCGGCTCTAGTTCATCGAGCCAGGATTCCATCAAGGTCCCCACTTTTTCGGTCTCAAGCGCCCTGGCGATTACCCGGTCCATCGTCGATATACCCTTTCGGTAATCGCCTTTGATCCAGAGCCTGGCCAGCGGGCCTCCTTCCAGCGGCATACCGGAATAACGGGGTGCCTTTATCCAAGAGTAAGCGTCTTCTTTTTCCCGTTCAGGGACTGTTCGGCCTCCAGATGGGTTTCGCGGTCCGGACTCTGCTGCATACCAGGATCTAGCCGTATGTTCTTTAATCAACGACAGATCAACCTTCTGGATTTGGCCGTTCAGCACTGCTCCACTGGGAAAATACCTCTCCCGGTCTTGCTCGGTGCGTGGAAATAGCCCGTATTCAAGCATATTTTGGGCTCTTTGGCCGAGTTCATAGTAATCACTGTAAGCATCTTCAAGAATGTATACATCAGGTACCATCTGATTCCGGATAAACCGATTGATTTTTTGGAGCTTCGACCGGAAATTCATGACCACATCGGCAGAAGGCACAACTGTAGCCCCTCCAGCCAATATCCCATGAGGAAACGGGGCTTTTCCGCCTAGCAGGGTCACCATTTCGTGAGCCAGGCGGCTTATTTCCAGCGCTAAATACATATTCTGCACCATCGCGTCGTTTTTCTTTTTTTCCAGCCGCTTATCTTTGGTATAACCTGGAACAAAAGGGGCCCTCTCTGGCAAAGTCAAATAATCCACCAGGGAAAACAAATACTGATGACGGATATGATTCTGAAGAATATCTGCCCCGATGATCAGGTTTCGCAAAATGTTGGCATTACGGGGCGGCCTAATCCCAGCAGCATCTTCCAAGGCGTAGGAGGCAGCTGCTCCATGCAGAGATGAACAGATCCCGCAGATTCTTTCCGTAAGGTACGCGGCGTCCCGCGGATCTTTTCCCTGCAGTATCAGTTCAAACCCCCTGAAAAAAATCCCGCTGCAGCGGGCATCTACCACTTTTTTGTCTTCGACTGTGACCTCTACGGCGCAGGAGTTGTTAGCCCTGGTAAGTGGCCCTATAACAATCTTTTTCATGAAGTCCGTCCTTTTTCTTTATTCTCGCCTTCAGACAATCTTTTTTCTACCGTCTTCTTATTAATGAATCTTTTTAAGCCGTTGCCTGAGTTTTAGCTTGCTTCCGCGTGGGAGATCTTTTTTCAATGTTTCTGCGAATCTGCCGGTCAGAATGCTTCCTATCAGATGGGCGCCAATACCAAGCGCCGTCACAACCCCTGTCAATTGGCCCACCCTGTTTGCCGTTACCTTGATCCCCGGAAGCTTTACATCCGGCAAATGTTCAAAGAATGGAACGCTTCCATCGGAAAACTCAGGACTGGCACAGCCGATACAAGGGGTATTGGCTTTTACCGGCCAACTTAGATGCTCTCCGTTCCACTGGCGGACAGGGCAATCAGCATAGGTAACCGGCCCTTTGCAGCCTATTTTATACATGCACCACGGTTCTCCCGGCTTAGCGGCAAAGATGCTGTTGTCAAAATAATCCCGCCGCTGGCAAAGGTTATGGATTGTTTCTCCATAGAAAAGTTTAGGACGATTATCATCATCAAGCGCCGGCTCGCCGTACTGAATTAAATGGTTCAAAGTGCCCATCATCCATTCGGGGTTGATTGGACATCCAGGTACATTGATAACTTTTCTGTCCAGAACAGCCTGTAACGATACACATTCAGAAGGGTTCGGAGCCGCAGCATAGATCCCTCCGAACGCTGCGCAGGTACCGGCAGCAACTACGTAACGAGCTGCAGCGCCTAGTTCCCGCACTGCCTGCAAAGCCGTCCAAGCCTTGCCGTTCCGATAACCGATCACAGAATACAGGCCATTGGACCTCGTTGGGATGCTTCCTTCAACCACCAGGATGTATGCTGCTTTATGATTTTTCTGGAGATCATCAAGAACATTGATGGCATCACTTCCCTCGGACGCGCTTAAAAGATAATCGAAACGAAGCTCTGCAATGCTGCTGATCAACTCCTCGTAGCCCGGGTCCTTGGCATTAAGAAAGGAAAGCATATCGCCGGCACAGGTATTTGTCCCGAGCCAAATAATGAGAGGTTTTGTCGAACCATCCATATTCGCCATACTCTTCCCTTCCATCCCTTCTGCGGTCTTTCACACCCTGTTGTTTTTTACTTCGTATTTTTAATTTCAAGTGTATTATTACCGTATGCTATTTCACTATACAAAATTTGCAGGTCTATCCTGCTTTGTTCAGGCATACATAATTATGATTAGCCTTTCTCAAGGTTCCGCGGAAGGATGAACAAGCCATGAACTTCAAGCAATTTATCTTAGGTCTGATTGTTATTGTCCTTTTAGTTACAGGCTGTAAGATTATTTGGAACAGACATCTAATAACAGTAAACGCACCCGCAGTGTCCCCAGTTTCCGATTGGGAATATGAAGACGTAATGAAAAGGGATATTCTCTGTCTGATGCTGGCCTATCCGGAAACTATTACCGGTGTGGAGAAAGCATCCAAAAATGAGGTTTATGTCCTTTTAAAATCGGGGAAAAAAATCTTATATGATGACAAAAAAGAAAAAAACTCCTGGCAGAAATCGGGGAACCCCGACCTTCAGGATATGATGGACCAGCTCTACCCATTGTCCAAGATTACGGAAATTTTACCTAATTACTACAACCCTGGCTGTGCAAGAGTTTATCCGCTTCTGAAAGAAGTCTATGGAACGAGCAAAAAAACAATCCTATCCAATCTGACCAAAGTCAGCATTGGCTACAAGTATGTAGAGTTTAATGGAAACAATAAAGCTGCGGAATCCTTAAAAGCGGTCATGAAAGAACTGCTTCCGTTGTCCCGCCAAAGCCATAAGGTGTACGCCGCTTCTTTTCCGAGCAGTGGGGCTTTCAATTACCGGCTGATCGGCGGTACAAACAGGCTGAGCTCCCATGCCTATGGTATCGCAATCGATCTTAACAGTAATAAATACGATTATTGGCGCTGGTCCACGCGTGAAGAAGGTCAGAAAAGGCTTAAGGCCTATCCCCAGGAGGTCTCTGCTATCTTTGAAAAATATGGTTTCATCTGGGGCGGCAAATGGGGAAATTTTGATATTATGCATTATGAATACCGTCCGGAAATCATTCTGAAAGCACGTTATTTTTCCGAAAGACCCGTCTCGGGGATTCCATGGTATGACGGTTTACAAAGCAACCAGAAAGCCTGGGAATATATTTGGCTGATTGAAGAAAGCCTGTAGCTTTATCTCCTTATCGTTCAGTCAACCTGAATCACAAACATCCCGGCAGTATTTTTTTCTTTCATGATACAATTTCCACAGTAGCCTATTACTATTTTATGTCATTTTTGGTAATATTAATCATGATATACAAATCGATCTGTTATGTTGAATATGTACAGGATTTTTTACTTTTAGGAGGCCTGAACCATTGAATAAAAGACAGTTGGGGCAGCGGGGCGAGGATATGGCTTTGGAACATATTAAGAAAGCCGGTTTGAACATTATCCAGCGCAATTACCGTTGTCCCAAGGGAGAAATCGACATCATCGCCAGGGATGGGAAAACAATTGTATTTATCGAAGTCAGACTGAGGAGTTCCAATATCCGGGGATCGGCGGAAGAAAGCATTGGCCTCTGGAAAATCCAAAGGCTTAAAAGTATTGCCTCGTACTATCTTCTGGAACAACACTATCGTCAATGGCCTCAAATCAGGTTTGATATTTTCGCCATTAACATGGCTGAAGGCGTTCCCGAGTTCAACTGGATCCAAGGGGCACTATAAATGGCTCATTTTCTTTCCGTTTCTGTCTGATGTTTTTGCCTGACATTCTGTCTGACGTTTCTGTCTGATTCCATAAATATCGCCAAAATTCAACTATATTAATCCATTAATGTAATTTTATAGAAGGATATTTGCTGTCAGAAGCGAATTTTGTTTTTGAGGTGAAAAAAATGTTTGCTTCTGTCAGCGGAATGTCTGTCGACAATCTCTCAGCCCAGCCGGTCAGTGTCGAAGTGGATATTGCCAATGGTCTTCCCTGTCTGGAAATTGTAGGCCTTGCGGCCACTGCTGTGAAAGAGGCCAGAGACAGAGTCCGGTCAGCGTTGAAAAACTCAGGCTTCGATTTCCCTTTGAAAAGAATTACAGTTAATCTTGCTCCTGCAGACCTGCGTAAAGAAGGCTCCGGTCTGGATTTACCGATCGCTTTGGGTATATTGGCTGCCATGGAAGAACTAAATAATGCTGTACTGAACCGCTATGTTTTTGCCGGCGAACTTTCCTTGGAAGGTCTTTTGCGTCCGATACCGGGCGTTCTAACCATGGCGTTGGCTTTAAAAAGCGAGCCAGAAAAACAAGTCCTGATTATACCGCCTGCTAATCTGGCCGAAGCGAGGCTTGTAACCGAAATAAAAAGTGCAAGCGTGATCAGTCTTGCTGAGTTAGTGGGGATTTTGAACGGAGAAGATCATTTTTCCGTTATTCCTTCCCCGCCCTCTGCTGAAATCTTTGAAACGGTATCTGTGGACTGGTCGGATATCCATGGGCAGATGCAGGCCAAACGTGGACTCGAAATTGCCGCCTGCGGTGGGCACAACCTGTTGATGGTTGGTCCGCCCGGTTCTGGTAAAACGCTGCTGGCCAGAGCATTTGCCGGGATTCTGCCGCCTCTCACGGTTGAGGAGAGTCTTGATGTGACTCAGCTTCACAGCCTGACTGGTATTATCCGGGGAAATGGGCAGCTGATTACGCAAAGGCCTTTCCGCAGCCCTCACCATACGGCTACAATCGCCGGAATCATCGGCGGGGGACAAAAAATTAAGCCTGGGGAACTCGCCCTGGCCAATCACGGTGTTCTCTTTCTGGATGAACTGCCTGAGTTTTCCCGGGAAGTCCTCGAAGCACTCCGTCAGCCGCTCGAGGACCGAAAACTGACGTTAATCCGTCTGAGAGGCAGAATCGAGTTTCCAGCACGCATTTGTGTTATGGCTTCGATGAATCCATGCCCGTGCGGCTATTTTGGGGAGAATGGCCGGGAATGTTCCTGCACGCCACTTCAAATCAGCCACTACCGCGGAAAGGTTTCCGGACCCCTACTGGACCGGTTTGACATCCAGCTGGAAGTCCCCCGTTTAAGCTATGGCGAGCTAAAACACGGGGACAACCGGGAAACCTCTGAAATTGTCCGCAACCGGGTGATCAGAACCAGAGAAATTCAGTATAAAAGATTGAATGCGAGCAGGACAAACTCAGAAATGACCGGTCGCGAAACAAAAGCGCTGTGCCAATTGGACAGCGCCGGTGAATCCCTCCTGCAAAAAGTTTTTGATAAAAACCTCTTCAGTGCCCGGGCCCACGACCGTATCCTGCGGGTAGCCAGAACAATTGCTGATATGGCCGGATCAGAAAATATCCGGGCAGAACATCTGGCCGAATCACTACAGTACAGGGCTTTGGACAGGATAAAGACGAATCAATGAAGTAATCAAATAAGTTCAGCAAAAGTATAATTATAAATTTAATTAACAAAAGATAATCTATATGTACATACACGAACAATCTAGATCACTCCATAATATGGATATATAGTTTGGTTAAAGGAGTGATCCGTTTGCATCATCAGGTTCACAAGGGAGACAATTTATCGAAGATTGCACGCCAGCACGGCGTGACTGTCATCATCTTATTAAATTTGAATCCCCATTTAAGAAAGCGCAGACATCGTATTTATGTTGGTGAAAGAATCAGAGTAAAATAATTAGAAATATTGGATACGTCATTGGATAAAAATTAAATAAGGAATAGCCGCGTACAACGCAGCTATTCCTTATCTGTTACTGAAATAAATTCTATTGTAATCCTTATTCTATTGTAATCCTTAAGTCTCAAATCTTTTTTATGTACACTGTATGCCGGTCCCAATCTCAGATATTACCCCAGTTTATACTGCGTCCCGGCGATCATTTCTTTGATCGGTGAGAAGCTCTGCCGGTGGATTAAGCAAGGGCCAAAATGGCTTATTGCCTCCATGTGCAACTTGGTCCCATAACCCTTGTGTTGATCAAAATGATATTCCGGATAAATCTGATGCATCTCATCCATCAGCTCATCCCTGGTAACCTTTGCCAGAATTGAAGCCGCGGCAATACTCGCACTAAGACCGTCTCCACCAATAATGGCTTTCTGAGCCGTATCCATATTCAGCATGTCCCTGCCGTCAATAATGATGTAATCAGGGTTGATTTTCAGGTTTTCCAGCGCTCTTGTCATCGCCAGCTTTGTGGCCCTTAAAATGTTTAACAGGTCAATTTCGCCAGACGTCGCACTTCCCAGTGCAAAAGCAACAGCCTGCTTTTTGATTTCTTCAGCTAAGTTCCTTCTTTTCTTTTCCGAACATTTCTTCGAGTCATTCAGGCCAGGAAGCTCAAACTCCCTTGGTAGGATGCAGGCAGCGGCAATGACAGGCCCGGCAAGTGGGCCTCTCCCTGCTTCATCTACACCGGCAATCCGTGAATACCCTTCAGCGAACAAACCTTTTTCTATCTCCAGGAGTTTCTCTATCCTTTCGATTTCACCCATTCCTTCATCTCCCCAGCTGAATAAAATATGCACATACTCTAGAGACCAGTCTCCGTGATGTATAGAAGCGTCAAGCGAAGCAGGATAGCGGAGCGCGGGTGTTTGTTCCACCGAGGGAACAACAGCCGAAAAGCCTCTATACATTATGGAGACCCGCCTCAGAAAAGCCAGAATTTTTAGTCCATGGTCACTTTGGCAATCTTACCGCTGCGGAATTCACGAAGAAAGATCTGGGCGGCTTTGAAGGTATCAATCCTGCCACCGCTAACCAAACAGCCTCTTTTACGGCCAATTCCTTCAAGATCGGTCTCGTTTTCCTCAAGCTTGTAAAAGCTTTGCAGTTCCAGAGGATAATTCTGTTTAAGCCAGGCGAGCAGCCACTGGGCGAGCTCTTCCTGGTCAAATACTTCATCTCTTACCGCACCGGTTACAGCCAGCTTCCTGCCTACTTCGGGATCATCAAATTTGGGCCAAAGCATTCCCGGCGTATCAAGCAGCTCGACTTTATCATGTATCCTGACCCACTGGTTGCCGCGCGTAACACCTGGTTTGTTACCCGTCTTGGCCTGCGAACCGCCCGTCAGCTGGTTAATCAGCGTGGACTTTCCAATATTGGGTATCCCAACAACCATGACGCGGATAGGTCTCCCCCGTACTCCCCTGGCAGCCAGCCGTTCTCTTTTATCCGTCATCAGTTCCTCGAGCAGCGGGACAATTTTTTTGACGCCGATGCTGGTCATGGAGCTAATCGCTAAAACAGGTCCTTCCTTGCCAAGTTCCACAAGCCACTGGTCGATTTTCTTTTTGTCAGCAAGGTCCGATTTGTTCAGCAAAAGCAAACGGAGCTTGTTTCCAAGCAGCTGCTTCAGCAGCGGGTTTCTACTACTCAGCGGTAAACGGGCATCGCCCAGTTCCAGGACAATATCCACCCAATTCAGTTGTTCTTCGAGCTTTCTTTTCGCTCTGGTCATATGACCGGGATACCATTGAATGTTCATAGTCCTCCATGGACGTCAAAAGAGCTGAATTTCTCCAGCTCTTTCCTATCTTCTCTGTTTTTAGCGACGTTCTCTGATTCTGGCCGATTTACCGTAACGGTCACGCAAATAGTAAAGTTTCGCTCTGCGGACAATACCTTTGCGTACAACTTCAATCTTATCAATACGCGGAGAGTGAAGGGGGAAAGTCCTTTCTACACCTACTCCGTTGGAAACACGGCGCACGGTAAAAGTCTCCCTTAAGCCATCGCCCTTCCTTTTAATCACAAGCCCTTCAAAGACCTGAATACGCTCACGAGAACCCTCGATAATACGTACATGTACTTTGACGGTATCTCCAGGACGGAACGAAGGAATATTATCTTTAAGCTGCTGCTCTTCAATCATACGAATATAATCCATAATAAGTTACCCCCTTCCTTGCCTAGATGTTCTTAACTTCTTATATCAAGCCAGAGGACCATCCGTTTTTTACACTGTATCATATTACCACACACGCCAGGAATACGCAATATACGATACCTTTTTTTACTCAACCTCTTTATAATATTCTTTATTCTTTAATTTTTGATCATTGATTCATACCTGCTTTTTCATTTTCGTTTTTTTGATCTTCTCTTAGATTCTGCTTATATAAAACGGCGAAACCAGTATTTTTCAAATCCAAGTTTTGCAAGATAGGCTGTCCGTGTCGGTTTCCATAAAGAGATTGATGGGCTTGGCTTTTTATAATACTGAACCGATGAATAGCGGGCTCGACCGAACCCGGTATTCATGATGCAGGTACCCTTTCCTTTATAGGTATATTCCAGCTTTGCCCCTTTGGACAGAAGATAGATATTTCTTGCTACAACATCTGCCTGGTAATGCGCAAATACGCCTGCTTTCGGCGCATGGGCCCCAATCACCGGAAGTTTTACCGCTGCAGCATCACCAATGGCAAAGATTGTTGGACAATTTGTTTCCAGCGTGTGAAGGTCTACTTGAACAAATCCGCTGCTATCCACCAAATTTGACTTCCGTAATACCTCCGGAGTCCAATGAGACGCAATACCCAATAAAAGATCCGCAGCAATCTTCGTGTCGTGATCCAGGATTAAACCTTTTTCCTCAACCCTGAGTACTTTCGCTTCCGTGATCAATTTTATCCCTTTATCCGCAAGCATTTTCCTTACACTTTGCCCAACCTTGGGCTTGGCTAATGGCTCCGGCGAGTAATCTGGCGTCACCAAGGTAAGCTCAATTTTATTTCGGATTCCCCTTTTCCGAAAAAACTGATCCAAAAGAAACATTATTTCATAAGGGGCAGGTGGACATTTGTATGGCAAGCTAGATATAAAAAGAACAATTCGTCCGGAGGAGAAATTGTTTAATTGCTGATTAATTTTTCTAACACCATCAAAATCATAGGCATTTAAAGCATATTCTGTGAATCCGGGTACGGTCTCCGTGTGATACTCCACTCCCAAAGAAATAATCAAGTAATCAAAAGACAAGACTCCCTGATTTGTTGAAACCTGATGTCCGGTTACATCGATTTTCTGTACTTCCTGATGCAAAACATGAATATCCTTCTTTTCTAGATTGATTAACTGCCTTGTTATATCCGTTGGTTTTCGTTGACCGATCATAAGGAGTGGATAAGCAGCTGCAAAGTGATGATTTAATTCCCGGTCTATGACCATTACCTGCATGGAATCCCCCGCCGCATTTTTAAGAATATTGGAAGCAACAATACCGCCTATTCCCCCACCCAGAATTAAAGTGTTTTTCATAAGCTCACCCCAGCACTATTTTCTCCGAAAAAAAACACTTTATTCTTGTGCCTTGTAATTCAAAAAATAGCCAATTAATGGCCCCTAAGCCTGTCCAAAATAATTGCCGCAGCTGACCGGACAGACAGATGATTATAGTCCCCGAAACCGTAAACCGGCTTCAAAATATAATCTGCTTTTTCCATTTCTTCCTTTATTATGCCCCAACCTGTTCCGAAAAGCAGCAGAAAGTCCTCATCAGTTTCCTCGAGCTTCCGGCGCAGGTCGGAATATTCAATCGTATTCGTATACAGTCTCGCATCCGTTGCAACCGTGAATAATTTCTTGCCGGGATTCCTGCTTTTAATTTCCTGGACAACTTCTTCCAGCGTCGAAGCAAGCTTCACTTTCTCAAAAGCTTCATATCTATTGGGATTATATTCAGCACCATACCCTTCCCGCCAAAAGCCCATGATTCGCCGGGCTAGATCCTGCTGAGCCGGACCAGGATGGACCACATAATAGGTATTCACCCCATAAGTCGTTGAGCTTCGGGCAATATCGTGCAAATCAAGGTTGGTTATTGACGTTGCGACTTGCTCCATATTTTTGTTGTAGACAGGTGCGTGAATAAGGGCTACATACAATTCTCCCATTATTTCCTCCAGATCTTATTAAATAGTAATCTAGGGTTAGTCTGTGGGTCACAATACCGAAACGAGGCTTACAACGAAAAGCAATACCCTAAATAAGTGGCTATATAGCATGCAGACCTGTCCAAAAAACTTATAATTAGTCTGATTGCCACAGTTCCGCGACAAGCGAAGCATGGAGTGCGCAGCGCGGATTTTTGTGCCACGGGGCACAATAGCCGATAGCGGTATGGTGGCAAGCAGACCTGCCACCATAGGTCTTTATACTACTCGCTCTTAATTCGTCGTCTCCGTTTCGGAGCAGGCTTTAAATGTTCCCATCTCTCGCGGTAAACGTTAATCTCCGGATGCTCAAGCACAAGTTCCTCCAAAAGCGGATAATCTGTCTGCTGAAATTCAATCTGCGGGACCAAATCACTTCTTTTCAGGAAAGTCTTTCTTAGAGATTCTTTTCTACGCCAGCGTTCAATGTTGGCGTGGTGTCCTGAAAGCAGAACATCGGGTACCTGCATTCCATCAAAGTCGGGAGGACGCGTATACTGAGGATACTCAAGCAAACCCTGACTGTGGGAATCATCCTGCTGAGAAACGTTGTTCCCGAGAACACCCGGTAGAAGCCTTGCAACCGAATCGATCATTACCATCGCAGCAAGTTCTCCTCCGGTTAAAACATAATCTCCGATAGACATCTCCTCATCGGCTAGGGTGCGTATTCTTTCGTCGAATCCTTCATAATGGCCGCACAAAAAAATCAACTCGTCATACCCAGCCAGTCTTGAAGCTTCCCGCTGATCAAATTTTTTCCCCTGAGGCGTGAGCAGAATAATTCGGCGGCTTCCTGCAGGCTCCGGCAAATTTCGGACAGCCTTGAACAGAGGCTCCGGTTTTAAAACCATTCCTGAACCCCCGCCATACGGGATATCATCCACATTTTTATGTTTGCTCTCGGCATAATCGCGGAAATTGACAAGCGCTATCTCAAGCAGGCCGGCTTCCTGAGCTCTTTTCAGAATGCTTTCTTTTAATGGCGCAAACATTTCCGGAAAAATTGTCAGTACCGTAAACTTCATACACAGCCTCTCTTTTATTAGTCATCGAGTAGTCCCGGAGGTAAAATGACATCCATTCTTTTCGCCTGGACATCCACCTTTTTGACAACGGTTTTTAAGGCCGGAACACAGAATTCAGTTTTTTGGCCACGGACAATATAGATATCGTTCGAACCAGTTTCCTGGACTCTTATCAAGGTCCCAAGCAAAATATCATTCTCGTAAACCTGCATTCCCTCAAGCTCAAAGTAATACCAGCGGTCTTGCAGCGGAGGAACCTCCGCTCGATCTAGTCTGACCTCAAATCCACGAATCTTTTCAGCATCCTCCCGGGTAGCAATGCCTTCCAGAGTCAGAAACACTATACCTTTCGGATCAATCCTTACCCTCTGAACATGAAAAATTTTTTCTGTCTTTCCATCAGACAGATTAATCTTTTTCAAACCTCTGAACCGCTCCGTATTATCCGTAATCGGATATACCTTGATCTCTCCTTTGATTCCCTGCGGTTTCAGGACCTCTCCAATTAATACACTTTCCAAGGCATTACGCCCTTTCTTCTAAAGAATTCCCGAAATCCATCATCCCATTTAAAGAAAACTTGGCCGTCGTCAGTCTTAGCTGCCCTTAGATGGTTCAGAAAGCGCTCAGCGTTTTTCTAAACCGGTAAAGTCAAAAAGGGCCTGAGCCCTTTCCAACCTTACTGGTCAATATCAACAATAACCCTGCGTCCGTCTTTAACGGCCGCAGCCTTGACAATTGTCCGGATAGCGTTAGCGATCTTGCCCTGTTTACCAATCACTTTGCCCATATCTTCCTGAGCAACTGTCAATTGCAGGTGCACAGTTCTCTCTGTAGCATTCTGAACCACAATAACTTCTTCAGGATGATCCACCAATGCCTTAGCAAGTACCTCTACGACTTCTTTCACAGGAGTCACCTCCATGCTTACTTGGATTTATGAAATTTCTCCATAATTCCGGCCTGACTGAGCAGAGATTTTGCGGTATCTGAAGGTTGAGCTCCCTGAGTTAACCATTCCAGCGCTTTAATCTCGTCTATCTTGATTTCATGAGGATTCTTAGTAGGATCATAATAACCGATTTCCTCAATTGCTCTGCCATCACGGCGGGATGCTGAGTCGCATACTACAAGACGGTAGAAAGGATTTTTCTTTGCACCCATGCGGCGCAAACGAATCGTTGTTGCCATAATTTCACCTCCTCCAACAAACTCTAAACCCATATATTCAACAACATAAATGATATTTGGGAATCCGCAATGATTAAAAGTATATAATTGTTTGGATTGGTACTATATCTGGAAAGGAAATTTTGGGAAAGATTTCTTACCTTGTTTTTTTCCTTTTTTTCCTTTCTTCGTACCGCCTTTGGCAGTTCCTCCCATTCCTGGGAGTCCGGAAAGCTGTTTCATCATTTTCTTGGTTTGTTCATATTGCTTAAGAAGCCTTCCAACATCGACAACCGTTGTTCCGCTTCCTTTCGCTATCCTTTTTTTACGTGAGTCCTTGATTAGGATGGGTTTCCTTCTTTCTTCCGCTGTCATAGAGCAGATGATGGCTTCCGCCTTATAGAACTCTTTCTCATCGATCTGGACACCTTTCAGCTGCTTGCCGATTCCGGGCAGCATTTCCAGCACAGACGACAAAGGACCCATCGAGCGCAGCTGTTTGATCTGATCAAGATAGTCATCCAGCGTAAGCTCCTGTTTGCGGATTTTCTCTTCTAGCTCCCTGGCTTTTTTCTCGTCTACATTTTGCTGGGCTTTCTCAATCAGGGTCAGTACATCACCCATACCTAAAATTCTGGACGCGATCCGATCCGGGTGAAAAACTTCCAAAGCATCCATTTTCTCACCGGTTCCGGCATATTTGATCGGGCAGCCGGTGACTGCTTTGACGGAAAGCACCGCCCCACCGCGGGTATCCCCATCGAGCTTGGAAAGAATGACGCCATCAAGCCCGAGCTGTTGGTGGAAAGCATCGGCAGCATTCACTGCATCCTGACCTGTCATGGCATCGACGACCAGCAGTATTTCATGCGGTTTGACATTTCCTTTGATCCTGGACAGTTCATCCATAAGTTCTTCATTAATATGCAGCCGTCCAGCAGTATCGATGATGACGACATCATTACCATTTTTTCTCGCAAACACCAGACTATCGGAAGCAATTTTCACGGGATTTTCCTGACCCAGAGAAAAAACTGGGACCTTAATCTGTTCCCCTAACACTTCCAGCTGCTTGATTGCAGCAGGACGATAGATGTCACAGGCGACCAGCAACGGGTATTTCCCCTGTTTTTTCAGCATATTAGCGAGCTTGGCACCATGGGTGGTTTTCCCGGCTCCCTGGAGCCCCACCAGCATAATGATTGTTGGCGGTTTGGAGGAAATCGATATTTTGCTTTCGCTCCCACCCATCAGATGGATAATCTCTTCGTGGACAATTTTAATCACATGCTGCCCGGGAGTAAGGGATTCCAGTACTTCTTGACCTACAGACCTCTCCTTGATCCGGGCAACCAGTTCCTTGACAACCTTGAAATTGACGTCTGCTTCAAGCAACGCAATTCTAACCTCTCGCAGGGCCTCTGTAACATCGGCTTCGGTTAATTTACCTTTTCCTTTAAGTCTTTTGAAAGTAGCCTGGAGTTTTTCGCTTAGGCCCTCAAACATTGCCATCCCGGCTTCCCTTCTTTCCCCATCGTATTTTTTTCACTATTCGAGTGTATCTGCAATAATCTCTTTGATCTGCTTATTTATGTTCAATTGACGTTTCCAGGCAGACTCGCTAGAAAAATCTTCTTGTTTTGCTTCTTCCAGCAAGGACTCTATGCGGCGGAATTTATCTCTTTCCTGGATAAATCGGAAAATGAGTCCAAGCTTGTGCTCATATCCCTCCAGGATCTTTTCAGTTCTTTTGAGTAAATCATAAACTGCCTGGCGGCTGATGCCTTCTTCGCCAGCAATCTCAGACAGTGAGTAATCCTGCTGATAATACAAGTCCCATATTTTTCCCTGCTTTTCTGTCAGTAAGGGGCCATAAAAATCAAATAACAAGGCTTTTCCAGCGATTTCTTTCATTTCGATATTCCGGCCTCACTGTAAAGTATTTTTGCTTTACACATTTTGTATTTTATCCAAAAATACCTACGTTGTCAAGTTATTACTTAGCGTCCAATTTGGATTAACAAGTTATTTATGATAAATGTGTTTACATTTTAATGTATAAATCACTATTTTTCTGTGGTAATATATTACATGTATTTTCAAAAATATTCATAATTCTTTTTTATTATTACATTTTTATTAGGTACATGTCCTATTAATACTATTCACAAAAAGAGAAGAATTTACGATATATATTATGATAAATACTGTACGGAGAAATAAATATGAGCGTAACAAAGAATAAGACACTGATTTTTATTTTCATTGCTGTCTACTATCTTCTTTACCTTACTGCGATCATTAAACAATCCGATTTTTGGGGAAATATTCTCTCGCCGATTGGTGCACTGATTTCATTTTTTCTGCTTTTGCAGGCCTACTATAAACCAAGCCAGCCGAAGTATGTCCGTGCCATTTGGCTGTTTTTTTCTTTTGCTTCCCTTTCTTGGGCAGTCGGCGACATCATGTGGGCTTATTCGGTTTTGATACTCGGAATTGATCCTTTAGACGATTTATTTGTTACAATCCTGTATTTTGGAACCAACCTTTTTCTTTTAATCGGAGCTTTCATCTTTGCCTTGAACCGCTTTAGAAAATGGAATGCCCTACAGCTGCTGATCGACAGTCTGGCGATGTCCGTTTCCATCTTACTGTTGATTTGGATCATCTACTTCGACTCTCAATATGAGAATCTTTATCTTGTTTCCAAAGTCGGCTGGATTTCAGCTGTGACCATTTTTCTTGATATTATCATGATGACCGGAGTAGCCATCTGGTTCTTTTCAATTCGTGCCGGTAAAATCGCGAGCTCCGTAAGACTTGTAACAAGTTGTGTTTTGGCCTTTGCTTTGGTCGACCTGGCTTATTATTATCTCTATCTTCATGATCTTTATATCTCGAATTCATTGATTGATTCGATCTATATGGCAACACTGCTTGGCCTTGCGTTGAGTGCCATTATGACGCCTGAAAATATTGCCGGAGCTGATGATACTGAGCTTTATGGGGATTATTCCAACGAAGGTTACCGGAATCAAGGGCTGCTCTTATTGGTAGGTCCAATTATCATTCTGTTTTTCATTGGATTCGATATTCAGAGCTTATTAATTTATTTCATCATTATCTTTCTTCATGGAATATTGAGCAATCATATTCAGAATTCCATCAAAGACCAGCGTCTCTTAACAAGAGAAAAAGAGCTGAATGCTGAGCTTGAAAAACGTATTGATGAACGTACCCGGGAGCTTTCGGAAAAAGCCAGAGAACTCGAGAAGAAAAACCGCCAGCTGCATTATCTCTCCAGTCAAGATCTCGTAACTAAGCTTTACAACCGCCGCTTCTTTCTGGAAGCTGTGCAGGAAAAAATCAAAAACTGCCAGGACGATCATATTCTCGTCCTGTTATTCCTCGATATTGACAGGTTTAAGACGATCAATGATGCTTATGGCCATATGATCGGAGATAAGCTGATCATTGCACTTTCCAAGCGTCTTCAGAAATTTACTGATCCTGAGCATGACCTGCTGGCCCGCTTCGGCGGTGATGAATTCGTGCTGGCATTCCACGGAAAGTATCATAACGGAGATATCGAAAACCTTGCCCAAAGTATCATCACCCTCTGCACAGAACCGATCCATCTCAAGCAATATACATTCCACATCACAATCAGTGTCGGCATTTCCATCTACCCGTATGATGCTTCAAATCTTGACGCCCTGATTCAGAATTCCGATATAGCAATGTATGAGGCCAAGAAAATAGGGTTTAATAAATACGTCTTTTTCAATGAGCAAATCAATGCGATCCTCCAAAGGAATCTAAAGCTTGAGATTTTACTTAGAAAAGCGGTCTATGATAAAGAATTTTCCCTTCATTACCAGCCCCAGTTCAGTATACCGGACAACAGACTTATTGGGATTGAAGCACTGCTTCGCTGGAATTGTCCGGCTGAAGGTCCAATCCCTCCGGGCGAATTCATTCCGATTGCGGAGGAGACAGACCTGATTATTCCACTTGGAAAATGGGTGATGAACAGAGCGATCCGTCAAATTGCCGAATGGAATAACCGTTATCAGACCACTCTGAGAATGGGCATCAATGTTTCTATTAAACAACTGAATCATAATGGGTTTGATGAAATGGTCAAATCTGCGATTAGATTCTATGCCATTCCTCCGGAATGGATTGATATGGAGATCACTGAAAGCATAGCAATTGAAGAAACATACGATATTCACGAGATTACGAAGGCGATCAGGGATACCGGAATTTCTATCTCGATTGATGATTTTGGAACCGGCTATTCCTCTTTAAATAATTTAAAGATTTTCCCATTTGACCGCATAAAATTTGCCAAGCCCTCGATTGATCATATTGTCAATGATGAGTTTGACAAAGAAATTATACGTTCGATTATTGTGCTGGCGAATTTTATGAAGATTAAAACCATCGCCGAAGGCGTTGAAACTGCAGCCCAATATGAAGTGCTCAAAAAATTGGGCTGTGATCAGATCCAAGGCTACTATTTGGGTAAGCCTATGCCGGCAAATGAGTTCGAAAAAGCATTTTTCAGCCTGCCCCAGCAGCCTATTTTAGAAAATTCTTCAATAATTCCTTAATTCCTTTGTAAAATTTTACACAATTTTTCCTGTGTTAACTGAGTCGGTAGGATAGCAGAAACTCAGACTTCAGACGCTATTCTCCTGGCTCTTTTTTCTGCTTCGCGGCAAATTTTCTGTTCATCAAGTGTCAGTAGTATCCTGTCTTCCATCAGAATCTTTCCACCGACAATTACCGTTCTGACATCCCCACCCCTGGCACAGTAAACCAAGTGCGAAGGTATTGAGAACCTTGGATAGAAATGCGGCTGATCAAAGTCAATCGAAACCATATCTGCTTTATAGCCGGGCTGAAGTTTTCCTAGATTCTCCAATCCTGCCACGGCTGCTCCTCCGGCCGTTGCCATTTTCAGGACTTCATAGGCTTTGAGGTCTTCAGGGGAGCCAACCAGTTTTTGCTGGAAGGAAGCCGAACGCATTTCCCCGAACATATCGAGGTCATTATTGCTGGAAGTACCGTCTGTTCCAAGTCCGACAGCAATTCCCCGCTTAAGCATTTCTGGAATCCGTGCTGTTCCGCTGCTCAGCTTCATATTGCTTTCCGGGTTGTGGGCAACCCCTATGTTGTACTTTTTAAGAATATCCAGTTCGGCATCATTCAGGTAAACACAGTGGGCAGCAATAATCTGCCCTCCCAATATACCCTGCTCTTCCAGCCAGAAGAGCGGCGTTGTTCCATATCTCTCCCTGATCGTAGCGAGTTCGGATTCTGTCTCCGCGAGATGGATGTGGATGCCGGTCCCTAACCTATCGGCCTCCTGTTTTACAGTTAACAGAAATTCTCCTGAACAGGTATATGGGGCATGCGGGCCAAACATGATCTTGATCCGTCCGTCCCCAGCGTTATGATATTTCCGGAATAATTCAATATTTTCCTGCAGCGATTTGTTGCCGGCTTCTTTGTTGTGCTCAATCATACCGCGGGACAGCAATGCTCTGGTTCCTGATTCCAAAACTGCTCTGGCCGTTTCTTCTTCACTGATATACATATCCGCCATGGTCGTCGTGCCGGAACGGAGCATCTCACAAAGAGCAAGCGAACTCCCCCAGTAGATATCTTCCGGTGTCATTTTATCTTCAAAAGGCCAGACCTTTTCCTGCAGCCAGGGCATGAGCGGCATATCATCGGCATAGCCGCGCAGCAGCGTCATTGCAGCATGCGTGTGCGTGTTAATAAGTCCGGGCATCACAACATGGTTCGTTAAATCCAGAACCCTATCCGGATTAAAACCGGCCGGGGCTGTTCCTCTCTCCCCAACAGAAACAATACGGTCCCCGTCTATCGCAATTTCTCCCTGCGGATAAAAATCCTGCACGCCGGTCATGGGCAAAATCATCGCTCTGATTAGATACCTGGACATTGGGTTACCTTCTTTCTCTTCTTAGATCATTTTGCTCCTGTTTGCAGAAAAAAACGGCTTAAATGAACCTGTACAAAAATCCATTTCAGCCGAATGTTTTTTCTGTTTCGTGTTATCTTACCAGCATCTTCACCATATTCACAGAGTAGGGCGGGGATATGATCCCTTTTTCCGTAATAATCCCGGTAATATATTTTGCCGACGTGATATCAAAAGCAGGATTGTACACACTGACTTCATCGGGAACAATCCGTACGCCCATGATTTTCCGAATTTCCTGATCGTCCCGCTCTTCCACAGGGATCCCATCCCCGCCGGATATTTTCAAATCGATGGTCGTTGTCGGTGCCGCTACATAAAATGGAATTTGATGAGCAGCAGCCAACACGGCCAGCGAATAAGTTCCGATCTTGTTAGCGGTATCACCGTTAGCGGCGATGCGGTCCGCCCCTACGATAACCATATCAACTTTCCCCTGCTGCATCAAATAGCCGGCCATATTATCCGTAATCAATGTCAGCGGGATCTGATCCTGAAGAAGCTCCCAGGCCGTTAATCTGGCCCCCTGTAAAAGAGGTCTCGTTTCGCCTGCAAAGACATGAATCTTTTTCCCGGATTCATGTGCAGTCCTAATAATTCCCAGTGCTGTTCCAAATTCAACCGTGGCAAGACTGCCCGTATTACAGTGCGTCAGGATATTTGCTTTTTCCGGAATCAGCGTGTTACCATATTCCCCAATACGTTTATTCATTCTACGGTCATCTTCAGCAATTTCATTTGCTTCATTGATTAAAGCTGCCCGAATATTTCCGATATCAGTCATATTCAGAAATTCTCTAAATTTATCTTCCATTTTTCTAAGTGCCCAAAAAAGGTTTACAGCAGTTGGACGTGTTCCTTCCAAAACGACCCGAACCTCATCCATATAATCTTTAAAGTCTTGACCGCTTCCGCGGTATTCGACAGCCCCCAGCGCAAAGCCGTACGCTGCAGCCGCCCCGATTGCCGGAGCCCCGCGAACTTCCATATGCTTTATTGCTTCTGCTACTTCTTTGTAAGAATGTACTTCGCGGTATTGTTCGACAAACGGCAATTTCGTCTGATCGAGTATCAACAAATGATCTCCCTGCCATTGAAGCGCTTTCACACGATTTCCGCCTTTCTTAAGAAAACTTGGCTGGTGTCTAACCTTTAAAACAAGCCTGCTTCTCTGTTTCCGGTAGCACAGTAACACCGCTGGTCATGATCCATGATCTTACAGGTGCTTTCCACCAATGCTGCCACAGTTTTGCTCAACAAGTCCATAGTAGCGATTACTTCGGCATGTGTCAATGGGTCTTTTTTAATACCCGCAGCCTGATTGGTTACGAGGGCCATGGTCGCATAGCACATTCCAAGTTCCCTGGCCAAAACCACTTCTGGAACGCCTGTCATTCCTACCAGATGCCCGCCGAGCATCCGGAACATGCTTATTTCCGCTGGAGTTTCAAAGCGAGGGCCTTCGGTACAGACATAGACCCCGCCGTTTTTGACGTGTAAACCAAATCCTGCAGCACCTTCTATAATATGATTACGCACATCGGAACAGTAAGGTTCCGATACATCAACATGCAGGACACCCTGTTCTCCGCCCTCAAAAAAAGTGGCAGGGCAGCTTTTTGTAAAATCGAGAAACTGATCTGGCAAGACAATATCACCAATCTGATAATTTTCAGATATTGAACCTACTGCGCCTGTTGCCAGAATTTTTTTCACACCCATTTTCTTGAGGGCCCAGATATTAGCCCGATAGTTAATCAGGTGAGGCGGGCAGGAATGCTTTACCCCATGTCGTTTCAGAAAAATTATTCCCGTACCGCCGATGAACCCTTCAGTCAGTTGAGCAAAACCAAACGGCGTTTCAACTACCTTCTCGTTCATATCGTCAAGCATCAGATCCTCGATGCCGGTACCACCAATCAGTGCAAAATCCAAGCGTTATTCCTCCTTAGAACGGTCAAATAACGCCCGAGCAAATTCCCTCGGTTCGAAAGGTCGTAAATCTTCTGCACCTTCGCCGATTCCAATCAATTTAACCGGTATATCCGCTTCATTGCGGATCCCCAGGATTACGCCGCCTTTGGCCGTCCCGTCCAGCTTGGTAAGTATGATTCCAGTAACATTCACTGCTTCTTTAAACAGCTTCGCCTGCTGGATGGCATTTTGTCCGGTCGTCGCATCAAGTACTAGCAACACCTCATGCGGGGCATCAGGGACTTCGCGTTCGACCACCTTTTTGATCTTGGTTAATTCTTTCATTAGATTCACTTTATTATGAAGTCTCCCGGCGGTATCGATTAAGAGGACATCTGCATTCCGGGATTTTGCAGCATGAAGCGCATCAAAAGCCACCGCAGCGGGATCAGCCCCCTCCGATTGTTTAATGACCTCTGCTCCGGATCGTTCGCCCCATACTTCCAACTGCTCGATCGCTGCTGCCCTGAAGGTATCCCCTGCCGCCAGTAAAACTTTTTTGCCTTGGCCCTGCAGATTTTTAGCCAGCTTGCCGATTGTCGTCGTTTTTCCTACACCGTTGACGCCAACAATCAGATAGACAGTGGGCTTGGAAAATGAAAAAGACAAGGAGCTCTCTTCGCCCAATAGCGCAGTAATATGTTCCTGCAGTACATCCTTCAACACGGAGCGGTCGTTAATTTTTTGTTCTTTGACGGATGCACGCAGCATTTCAACCAACTTCAGTGTAGTATTGACACCTACATCTGATTGAAGTAGAATCTCTTCCAATTCTTCATAAAGATCTTCATCTATTTTGCCTGAGCCGGTAAAGAGCTGTTCAACTTTGCCGACAAAACCTTCTCTGGTTTTGGTCAAGCGCTCTTTAAGTCTGGAAAATATCCCCGCCACTTCATCTTCTCCTATCAAAGCAATATTTGCACAACTGAAATTTTAGCACACTCGGTTAATTCTAACAACTCAGCCCATTCGGCCAACCCCGAGGCTGGAACATACATTCTGAAATTTATTTACAAGCTATTAAATTAATCTTGGGTAAGTCTGGTGGCCACAATACCGCTTTCCGGCCGTTGCGTCCTCCATGGCCCGTCGCTCCTTGCCATCCATGGCATCACGACATTAGTCCATCCATGGCCGTCAAAAGGCCGCGGTGCGCTATCCTGCTCCGCTCACAGCGGAACTGTGGCCGCCAGACTGATCATAGGGTCATTTAAGCATGTCTGCATGCCAGAATGCAGCTCATGTTTTGTATGGTATTTCCCTATGTTTTACTAGTCCCACGACTCCGAATAACACTAGCTTAAAAAAACTTTGACTTACTCCAAATTAAGTCTCCGTGATGGATAGCCAGCGTCAAGCGGAGCATGGAGTGCGGAGCGCGGCTTTTTGTGCCATGGATGGCACAACAGCCGAAAGCGGCTATCCATCATGGAGACTAACCCAAGCAAAATACTTTTAAATTGCCGGGGCCTCTATTCTGTCTTCGAGCTCAACAGTCAAAAGCTTCGATACGCCTGATTCTTCCATAGTGATTCCATACAGCCTGTCCGCGGATTCCATGGTTCCCCTGCGGTGCGAAATAATGATAAACTGCGTATGTTTGGATAGTTTACGCAGATACTGCACAAATCTTTTGACATTGACTTCATCCAGTGCCGCCTCGATCTCATCCAGGAGGCAGAACGGACTTGGTTTGACTTTCAAGAACGCAAACAGCAAAGCAATCGCTGTAAAGGACCTCTCCCCACCTGACAGAAGCGACAGGAGCTGTGGCCTTTTACCCGGGGGCTGGGCCATAATCCTAACTCCCGTCTCCAGAAGATTGTCCGGTTCATCGAGCAACAGTTCAGCTTGTCCGCCGTTGAAAAGCTGTTTGAATACTTCTTTGAACGCTTCATTGACGGCCGTGAAGCCTTCCTGAAAACGTTCGATCATACGCTTATCTAGTTCCCCAATCAGCTCTTGAAGTGTCCTTCCGGCCTCATCCAGATCATTTTTCTGGGCGGACAGGAATTTAAATCGTTTTAACGTTTCCGGGTATTCCTCAAGGGCTGTATAATTTACGGGTCCGAGTTCTTCAATTTTTTGTTTATAAAAAGCAATCTTCTCCTGTAGAACGTCTTTCTTTTCAGGCGAAAGATAGCTTAACGCATCTTTCCAGGCCAAGTGGTATTCTTCCTGAAGGCGGTCATTTCCGGACTCCCATTCACCTTGCCAGCGGGCAATCCTGAGCTCATTCTGGTGAATCTGCTGTTCCATGTCCCTGGCCTGACTCCGCAGCATCTGAATATCCTGTTCCTGCTTGAGATTATTCGCTGAGAAAGATTCTTTTTCCCTGCGCAGTTCGATAAGCTTGAACTTCTGGGCATTGATTTGAACCGTGTATTCCTTAACACTATCTTCCTGTTGTTCCTTGCCTGAATACAGTTCCTGCTCAGCCTGTTGAAGCCCCACAATCTCCTTATTCTTTTCTGCGATCAGGTCCTTATTAACCAGAATCCGCTCATTTTCCTCAGTGATCTGCTGAATGATCTGGTTAAACTCCTGCTCCGATCTAGCAGCCTCAACTTTGGCCGCAGTCATTTTTTCCGAGATCTCCTGAGCCTCTGAAGTTTTTTCTTTCAGCAGTTGTTCCTGCTCGGTCTGCTCTGACTGCAGAGCCAGAATCTTCTGTTCTGTTTCGTTCAGCAATTGTCCGGTTCCTTCATATTTGGCAGCCAATCCTGTCAGTTCACTGCGGACTTCATCCAGCTCATACCGGATGACCCGGAAATCCTGTTCCAGCCGGTTCATTCTTTCCTCGTGGTGTTTGCTATCCACATCAATGATATCTTTGGCCCCATTAATTTTCAGCAATTCCATATCAATGGTTTCTTTTGTTTCCCCGAGGCCCTCTATTTCTTTCTTTATGGCAGCATATCGCTGCCTCTTTTCTTCCAGTTCGACCTGCATATTCTTAGTCTTTACAGACAGTTCCTCAATTTCTCTTGCTCTGCTTAAGAGACCGCTGCTTTGAGATCTTGTGCTTCCGCCGGTAAGCGATCCGCCGATGTTGACCTGGTCACCCAAGAGTGTCACTACCCTAACTCGGTATTGGTTAGCTTTGGCCAGCTCAATCGCACAATCCAGATTGTCTGCAACTAGAATTCTACCAAGCAGCGACTCCATAATATCTTTAAAACGCGGATCAAACTTAACCAGATCAACCGCCAACCCCTGGAAGCCGTGATGCCGCGTTTTGTCATCAAGGGATTGCCTCGTTCCGCGGATTGCATCCAAAGGCAGGAAAGTGGCTCGGCCGCTGTTCGTCCTTTTCAAGTACTCAATACACTTTTTCCCGTCCTCGGTTTTTTCCACAATAATGTTCTGCAGAGAACTCCCTAAAGCAGTTTCCACTGCAAGCTCATATTTGGCCTCTACTTCGATATTGTCGGCAACTGTACCAAATATAGTCTCACAGGGTATTTGACCCTTCCGGTAAGCCAGAACCGTCTCCTTGACGCCTCTGTTATAGCCCTCTAGACTGTCCTGAAGTGTATGGAGGGCATGAAGTCTCGCCCCGGTCTGGTCAATTTTACGTTGAAGCTCCGAGCACATCGCCTCCGCATTTTGCTGTTCCAACCTGATATTTTGGATCGTCTTCCTTATATTTTCTATTTTTCCTAGAAGTTCGATCTCTCTGGCTTCCAGTTTTTGTTTTTCCTCGATTTGGGCAGTAATTTCCTGAAGAACAGATTCCTTCTCAGCTTCTTTGGCTTTAATATTTCGCGTATATTGTTTTTCTTGTTGAAGAAAAGCTTCTTTCTTTTGATTGATTTCAGCAATTTCACTAGCCAGTTTACTTTTGTTAGAAAGTTCTTCAAAGATTTCCGTTTTCAACTCTTCCAGACGTGCTTCCCCGCTTAACTTCCGAAGCTCTTCCAGCTGTTTTTCTTTTTCTCTTAAATCCCTCGCAGCATTTTGGAGGATTTCCTGCAGAAGTGTTTGCTTCGCAGTAAAGTTTTCTTTTTTTTCAACGGATGCGGCCAGCGTTTCCTGTGCGGACGCCAGTTCTTTTTGCAGGCGCCCAAATTGTTCCTGAATATAGCCGCTTCTCTCGGAAAGCAAAGATAATTCGTGCTCTGCTTCGTTCATTTTATTTTCGAGGGCGTATATTTCCCCCTGGAGGTCCTGAACGTGTTGTTCCAATTGATTTAGTTCATACCTGCCGCGTACGCTTAGGTTTTCTTCTTCATTGACCCTCGTTGTCAGCGCCGTAAATTCCTGACGTAGCGTTTCTTCGGAGGTCTGGGCATTGGTCAGCTTACTGTGTATATCAGAAAGTTCATTAACAATTAAATTAATCTCGAGCTTTTCCAATCCTGAAGTTAATTCCTTGCTTGTCTTGGCTGTTTCGGCTTGTTCGGCTAACGGCTCGATTCTAGCTTCAACTTCGGCAATAATATCTCTCAGCCGATCGACATTTTGCCGGGTATCTTCAAGCTTTCTCAGAGCTTCTCTCTTGCGCAGGCGGAACTTACTAATGCCGGCGACTTCTTCAATCAGGAGACGCCTTTCATCAGATTTCAGATTCAGGATCTCTTCAATCCTGCCCTGTCCGATAATTGAAAATCCTTCTTTTCCTGAGCCGGTATCAAGAAAAAGTTCCTGGATATCTTTTAACCTGCAAGGCGTCCGGTTAATAAAATACTGCCCTTCTCCATCCCGGTAAACCCGGCGGGTGATGACAACTTCCTCATAATCCAGCGGAAAGAGACCTGAAGAATTATCAAAGAGCAGAGATACTTCCGCCATCCCTACAGGCCTACGGGACGAGCTTCCGGAAAAGATGACATCTTCCATTTTGCTTCCGCGGAGACTCTTGGCACTTTGTTCGCCAAGCACCCAGCGTACAGCATCAGCGACGTTGCTCTTGCCGCTGCCGTTTGGTCCGATAATGACGCTCATGCCCGGCTGCAGGTCAATTTTTATTTTATCTGCAAAAGACTTAAATCCCTGAATATGAATCGATTTGAGAAATAATTCCGCGTCCATTCCGGGTATCACTAATTTATACCTCCCATGCTTTCAGCGCAAAACGGGCTGCCTGCTGCTCTGCTTCTTTTTTGGTCTTACCGATTCCTGTTCCCTGCAGTTCACCATGAAGATAGACACCTGCGGTAAATCGTTTATCGTGATCAGGTCCTGTCTCTTCGATAATCCTGTAGTAAACCTCATATTCCTTCTTTTGCGCTTTTTCCTGAAGCATGGTTTTGAAATCTCCATAATTTCCTTCGTTAAGTTCCAGAATCTCTGGAACAAGCATGTCAAGTATGAATTTACGAACTTTTTCAAAGCCATACTGCAAATAAATCGCTCCGATGACTGCCTCCAGCGCATCGGCAATGATGGATGGCCTGTCCCTGCCGCCGGAGGACTGTTCCCCTTTACCCAGAAACAGTGCCTGACCCAAGTTAATACTGCGGGCTTTTCTGGCCAGCGTCGTTTCATTAACGACTGCAGCTCTCATTTTGGTAAGCTCGCCTTCAGGCTTATCCGGATAGTTCTGATAGAGATACTCGCCAATGATGAAATCCAAAACTGCATCGCCTAAAAACTCCAGCCGCTGATTATTTTCCAACCCGCTGTTGGGATTTTCAAAGGTGAAAGAAGGATGCGTCATCGCTGTAAAAATCAGTTCGCTTTGCAGGTTTTCCAACCCTAACTGGCTAATAAAGGATTCAACTTCTCCCGTTTGTTCAAGGTATTTATTCCGGGAGCTCTTGTGAAAATAAGCGCGGCGGTTTCTTTTGACCATGTATTACTCCTTTCATCCTAAATGAGTTAAAAGCCCCGTAGTAGTCTAACTACGGGGCCTCGAAACTAGGCTTATTGGTTCTCTTGTACATACTTCACAACATCAGCAATGGACTGAATATTTTCCACCTCTTCATCGGCAATATCAAGGTTAAATTCCTCTTCAAGTGCCATGACAAGCTCAACAATATCCAGTGAATCTGCGTTTAAAGCTTGGAATGTTGTGGTAGGAGTGATTTCATCTTCGCCTACTCCCAGTTGATCAATAACAATTGCTTTTACCTTTTCGTATACATCCATTTATGCCACCCCCTCTCAGGTAGTTTTATTTCTTACCCTATTATTCTGAGCAGTAAAGCCTTTTATTCAGAATTGTACCAGTATTTATCAATAATGCAAGCAACTTTTTCATGACAGCAATCTATTTTTGCATACTTTTTTCTAAACCATCGGCAATTTTTTCGATAATTTGTCCTTGGATACATTCTTTAGCTACACGGACAGCATTGAAAATAGCATTCTCTTTAGAACTTCCGTGACAGATAATGCTTGTACCGTTCACGCCGAGAAGCGGGGCTCCACCGTACTCAGAATAATCCAGCATGTGTGCAATTTCTTTTAATCCTGGTTTAACCAGCATTGCTCCTATTTTCCTGGTAGTACTCGTTGTAATTTTCTGCTTAATCAGCTGGAAAAGCGATGACGACATTCCTTCAATGGTTTTTAGTACGATATTACCGACAAAAGCATCACAGACAATCACGTCTGCAGTCCCATAGGGAATGTCCCTGCCTTCAATATTTCCGACAAAATTCAGGGAAGATTGTTTTAACAAGTCATAAGCAGACTGAACAAGTTCGTTCCCTTTGCCCTCTTCACTGCCGATATTCAGAAGAGCGACCTTAGGACTTTTAAGTCCCAGAATCTTTTCAGCATAGATGCTTCCCATCATCGCATACTGCAGAAGGTTTTCCGGTTTTGCATCCGGATTGGCACCGACATCAAGAAGCAGTTTTCCGCCTTGGAGCGTCGGCAGAACCGTGCAGATCGCAGGCCGGTTGATTCCTTTAATTCTGCCTAAGCCCAACAAAGCTGAAGCCATCTGCGCTCCGGTGCTGCCTGCTGACACCAAGGCATCCGCATATCCTTCTTTCACGAGTCTCGTGGCTACGACAATAGAGGCATCTTTCTTTTTCTTAATCGCGGCAGCCGGATGTTCATCCATTTCAATGACTTCGAAACATTCATAAATCTCAATAGTGCCTTTTAAGTCTTCAGGTATATGTAAGTCTATCTTGTCTTTCTGTCCGACAAGGATAATCTGGATATCCGGAAGAACCTTAGCCGCCTTTAAGGCGCCTTTGACAATCTCTCCGGGCGCATGATCTCCGCCCATAGCATCAATGGCAATTTTCATTCATGACATCCCCCCTTCTCTCATTATATACAGAAAACTTGGCTGACGCCAAGCTTTGATCTGTTTTTTCGAGAATTTCTAACTTATTATTCACCCATGGAGATGACTTCTTTGCCATTGTAATAGCCGCAATTTGCACAAATATGATGCTGAAGCTTCTGTTGATGGCACTGGGGGCATTCCACAAGGTTAGGAACGGATAGCTTATCCATTGCTCTGCGCCTGCGGACTCTAGATTTGGATTGTTTATTTTGATGAACACCCACTGATATTACACCCCCTTATTCCATTTGGATAATATTTCTAAGCGAGGATCGATATCCTCAGTAGAGCACGCACACGGATTCACATTGCGGTCAGCGCCGCATTTCAGACAGAGACCTCTGCAATCTTCAGAACATAAAAACTTAAAAGGCAGCTGCAGCAGCATATGTTCTACAATCCTGTCGTCAATCGGAAACTCGTCCTTTTCGAAAACCAGAATGCTGTCGTCTTCAGCTTCAGAAGCAAACTCCGCCGGAACCCATTCATCTTCGAAAGCAATCTCCAGATTATACGAAAATTCTTTCAGACACCTGGAACAGATGACAGCAATCACAGACGATATTTTCCCATTCACCAAGAGCGATTTGCCGACATTTTCAGTTTTTAGTTCCACTTCAAGCGGGGCTAAGAAACGATAAGACTCATTTCCGAGCTGTAGAGGTGGAAAACTTTCTTCATGGAACTTAAAAGTCTTTGACCCACCCTCGGCCCGCCTTACTTGAAATACATTGACGATCACCAGCAATCACCTCGATATGCAACAACTGTAATTATAGTTATCACTTTTTTCTTTGTCAAGAAAGGATTACATCTTCCGGATGATTTCCTCCGTATCCAAGGCAATCATGAGTTCTTCATTTGTCGGGATGACCATGACCTTGCATTTGGCTCCCGACTTGGAAATGTCCACTTCCTGTCCGCTGGCCGCTTCATTTTTCTCATCGTCAATACTGACGCCGATGCAGCCCAGCGTATCACAGATTGACCGGCGAATTAAAGGAGAGTTTTCTCCCAGTCCTGCTGTAAATATGATCCCGTCGACACCGTCAAGAATTGCAGCATAGGCTCCAATGTATTTCTTAACGTCATGAACAAAAACATCCAGGGCAAGTTGGGCACGGTAATTGCCTTCGTCAGCAGCTTTCTGCAAATCACGGAAATCACTGCTGACTCCCGAAAGGCCAAGTACGCCGCTTTTTTTGTTTAACAGCGCATTGACTGCGTCCCCGGAGATCCTTTCTTTTTTCATGATAAACGGAACAATAGCCGGATCAAGATCGCCCGACCGGGTGCCCATCATCAGCCCCTCCAACGGTGTAAACCCCATGGAATTTTCAACTGATTTTCCGTTTTTTATAGCCGTAAGCGAAGATCCGTTACCTAGATGGCAGCTGATCAGCTTTAACTTTTCCAGCGGTTTATCCATGACCACCGCAGCCCGCTGGCTGACATACTTATGGGAGGTTCCATGGAAACCATATCTGCGGATCTTGTACTTTTCATACAGTTCGTAAGGTATCCCGTAGATATAAGCTTCCGGAGGCATCGTTTGATGGAAAGCCGTATCAAACACGGCAACTTGTGGTGTCTCGGACATCATCTGTTCGCAAGCGATAATTCCTGCCAGGTTGGCCGGATTATGAAGCGGTCCAAGTTCAAAACACTCTTCAATCGCCTGTTTGACCTCTTCATTCACAAGCACGGAGCCGGACACTTTTTCTCCGCCATGGAGTACTCTGTGCCCTATAGCATCAATTTCTTCCAATGACGCTAAAACACCAAAATTCGGATCGATCACAGCCTGTAAAACCAGTTTGATCGCAGCTGTATGATCCGGCAAATCAGCAACAATGACCTCTTTTTCTCCACCTTTCGGACGATGCGTAAGCATCGCTCCGGGAAGCCCGATTCTTTCCACCAGGCCTTTTGCCATCGCACTCTTCGTTTCCATATCCATCATCTGATATTTGAGCGATGAGCTGCCGCAATTTAGCACGAGAATCTTCACAAATTACACTCCTTTACTCTCTTCCACCAATCAAGATACATTGCCTATATAATATTGTATTTTTTTCTCTTTCTTATCTTTGTATACTCCGGTTATATAAATCACATATAGGAATACCCTAAATATGAGTGAAATAAAGTAAACAGTATATGAACTGATTATAAAGAGTCTATCATATCTTTGTGCCCTGTCAACCCCATTTTGGTGTTCCGTTCCTAAATACGCTAAAGGATGGTGACGGCTACCTTGCCATTCCTGAGAATCCTGGTCTTTTTAATCCTTGCCGTCTGTATGTTCATTTATCCTCAGGAAGTATTGAGTTCTGCCTCCAAAGGCTTAATGCTTTGGGCAAATTATATCTTGCCGGCCTTATTCCCATTCTTTATTGTCTCTGAACTTCTTCTGCAACTTGGCCTGGTCAACTTTTTAGGAGTTTTGCTCGAACCACTAATGCGTCCTGTTTTCCGTCTGCCGGGCAAAGCCTCTTTTGTTTTGGCCATGACACACACTTCGGGGATTCCGATCGGAGCGATATTGACATGCAAACTCAGGAAAAACGGAGAGATTACACGGATCGAAGGAGAAAGACTTCTTGCCTTTACCAGCAATCCCAGTCCAGGCTTTATGTTCGGGGCAGTGGCGTCGGGGATGCTTGGAAACCCTGCCCTGGGTATTATTATTGCAGGATCTGTATATCTCGCCAACCTGCTGGTCGGTTTAATTTTTCGTAATTATGGTGTTTCATCCGAAAAGGCTATTCCAAGAACGTATTTTTCCTGGAGAAAGGCTTTGCGTGAATTAAAAAACCTCCAACAAAACAACAAAACCATTGGCGCATTATTGGCTGATGCAGTCAGGGAAAGTACGTCAACGATTATCCTGGTTGGAGGATATATCATTTTTTTCTCTGTAATAACCCATCTTCTAACAGTAACGCATCTAAGCTCCGTTCTAGCCGACACATTCCATTTCCTCTCGGCCGGATCCATTTCTGTTATGGAAGCCAATGCCATCATCCAGGGATTCCTGGAAACCACCTTGGGATGTAATGCAGCCGTCCAGGCCTTTTCATCCCTGAACAGCAAGATTGGGGTCCTGGCCTTGCTGCTTGGATGGGGGGGGATTTCTGTTTTTGCACAAGTATCCAGCTTTACAGTGTCAACAGATCTTCGGCTTCTTCCATTTGTAGCCGGTAGAACCATCCATTCCTTTTTGGCGCTTTTGATCAGTCAGCTGCTGCTAAAACTCAGCGATATTCCAACCTCCAGCCTCCCTGCACAGCTAACTGGAGGGGATGCTTCCTGGCTGTTGTCCTTAAGATGGAGCAGCTTGTATTTTGGCCTATGTATTTTGACTCTGCTTTCCATTGTCTTCATCATTAGAATATGGGAAAAAGTGCACCATCATTAAAGATAACTTGTTTATTCCTGCTCCATGGTCTGGACCCGTTCATCCCAGCGAGCCATGGCATTTAATTCTTCCCGGCTGGCTTTGATAGATTGAAAAGCCTCTCCCATTTTTGATTCAATATCCCGAAGCAGATCATCGGAATATTTCAAAGCGCCTAATTTTACTTCTCGAGAATACTGCTGCGCCTTTAAGACAATTTCCTCGGCATAGGCCCGGGCTTGAGCAACAATTTCATTTTCCTGAAGCAACTGGTCAGCCTGTTTTTGCGCCCGGTCTACGATTCTCTGCCCATCGCTGCGGGCTTCTTCCATATAGCGGTCTCTTTCAGCCAAAACATAATTCGCCTGTTTGATTTCCTCAGGCAGAACGGAACGTATTCCATCCAATATTTCTAATACTGTTTCTTCATCAACCATAATCTTGCCGGTTAAAGGCACCTTGGTTCCATGGTCAAGTACTTCTTCCAACTGTTCAATGAGATCAATCAAATGATTTTCCAAAGGAATTATCCCTCCTCATGCTCTTCTTTATTCTGAATAAACCATAACCTGGTATCTCCATATTCTCTTGTTAACCTTATTTCCAGAGGGTCTATTGCATCATCAATGGTTTCTTCTGTAGAAGTTTCAATGATAATAACCCCACCGGGATTTAAGATAGGGTGCGTCTGCAAATAGGCAAGCGCCATGTCGGCCAGTCCCCGCCGATAAGGCGGATCAAGAAAAATTAAGTCAAAGCTTTCCTGAGCTGCCTGTTTAAAAAAATTCATTGCATCCATCCGTAGTATGCTGGTCCTTGGAAACGCTCCGAGAATCTCGGCATTCTTTCTGATTGTCTCCAGCGCTGAAGTGTCTTTCTCAACCAGAACAGCATGACGGGCCCCCCTAGACAAAGCTTCAAAAGAAAGGTTTCCAGTTCCCGCAAAAAGATCCAGGACTCTGGCACTCATTACCTTGCCGGCAAGAATATTGAAAATCGCCCCTTTGACTTTAGCGGAAGTGGGACGGGTATCCATGCCTTTTACAGTTTTTAAATTTCGTCCTTTCCATTGTCCTGAAATAATTCGCACGATGTTTAATCCTCTGGATATGATGTCTTTACTTTATCCTTTTATTATACAATGATCTAACCTGATTTAAATATTTTCTTACAGGATACTTCCATTTTTTTAGTATATCATATCTGATTCCAAACGAAAAACATATTATTCCGTTCCAGAACCTAATGAATCTCCAACTTGAATCTCCAACCAATATTCTATCTGATAATCAATTTAAATTTTCCACTTTATCTTTCAACCATTAATCTTTCATGATTTGAATATCTGTGTTAAAAATCCAACATACTAAAACAGATTTAAAAAGGAGCTGCTGCCGAAATGAAATTATCGAACAAATCAAGCTTTCTAAAAAAAATGAATATTTATCTCGACCTTGCAGTGGAAGCCCATGACTTGCTGCGGGGAGAAAGTGGCCAGGAGATAGCAGGCGTCATCATGAAGAAAGAGGAATTTCAAGAGGCAACTGTCACTGCAATCGAAATCACAAATGCCAAAGGCGAAAAAGAATTGGGCAGGCCTAAAGGAAATTATATTACAATTGATGCTCCGGATATCAAAGAAAACAATTACCAGCAGCACAATAAAATCGTTGCAATATTAGCAAGGCATCTCGCCGGATTGTTTAACTTTAAGGAAGATACCAGTTTTCTGATTGTTGGTCTTGGCAACTGGCAGGCGACTCCAGACGCACTTGGGCCCAAAGTTGTCGAGAAGATCATGGTCACCCGTCACCTTTTTCATTATACCCCCGAAGAAATGGAGGGGAAAATGCGCCAAGTGTCAGCGATATCACCTGGTGTGCTTGGATTGACCGGAATTGAAACGGCGGAGGTAATCCGCGGACTGGTTGAACACGTCCGTCCGGATTACGTGATCGCGATCGATGCCCTGGCCGCAGGTGCACTGGATAGAATCGGCACAACCATTCAATTAGCGGATACTGGGATCAATCCTGGTTCCGGAATTGGTAATCAACGTAAAGGGCTTAATGAAGAAACCCTTGGCTGCAAAGTCATTGCTATCGGCGTTCCGACTGTTGTCAATGCTGCAATCATCGCGCATAAGACCATCGAAGAGCTTTTTGAACAAATGGAAGCTGAACCTTCCCTAGCCGAAATCTATCAACAGGAAAATGAACAGGTCTTGATGAATGTCATGCAAAAAGCCTTATCACCTTACGAGGACAGTCTGATGGTGACACCCAAGGAGGTCGATGAGTTAATTGAAAGAAGCGCCAAAATTATTGCTGCAGCGATCAACCAGAGCATTCATCCCGGAATTGACAGCCATAATTTTGAGACCTACCTCCATTAAACAATCTACTTTTTAAATCGACCCGAATAACGATAGTGATCATAAGAGGAAGATTATTCCTCTACCGTTAACAAAAAGCCTTTTGTTGCAGTATTGATATCATCAATCTGAATGCTTCAACAAAAGGTTTTTTTATTCCATATCTCGTTATTTTTTATTCGTCATTCTTTATTCTTTATTCGTTATGTCTTCTTTGTTTTTACTTTTGATCTTTGTTTTTTTTGAGGAAGACCCATCTCTTGAGCAATTTCATATTTAAGGTTTTCCAGTTCACTTGCCGTATCATTTTTTACATCTGTCATATTCTCTGCCCCCTTGAAAGTTTTGCATCAATCCGTGACTGGAATGCTGCCGACAAGGAATAGTATGAGCCTGTGCAAAAAAAATCATACATACTGTGACTTGTTCATCGTATAAAATTACTCCCAGCACTAATTCACTCCGATTTTTTCTTTGGGATAAAGACGATTGACCTCCTGATAGACTTTTTGGTATTTTTGAGGATCTTTCAGAACCTTCTGAAGCAGTTGATAGGCTTTTTCAACCAGTCTTCCGTCAGTTCCCAGATCTGTAAGCTTTAACTCTGGCACGCCATGCTGACGAAGCCCGAGCAGCTCTCCTGGGCCCCGGATCTTCAGATCCTCCTCGGCAATCCGGAAACCGTCCTCTGTCTCACAAAGAATATTCAGCCGGGTACTGTCCCGGGTATTGCTAATCAGGAGACAATACGACTGTTCTTGTCCGCGTCCGACTCTTCCGCGGAGCTGGTGCAGCTGGGCAAGCCCAAATCTTTCAGCACCCTCAACCACCATCACAGATGCATTCGGTACATTGACTCCGACTTCGACGACAGTTGTCGTAACCAGAATATCAATCTCCCCGCGCCGGAAGCACTGCATGATCTCCTCTTTTTCCTGTCCTTTCATTCTTCCGTGCAGAAGCGCAACGTTACTTCCTTCAAAAGTCTGACTCAATTCATCAGCCTTTTGGGTTGCTGAAACAAAATCCGATTTTTCTGTTTCTTCGACAAGTGGACAAACCACATAAATCTGTCGACCCGCAGCGACATGCTGCTTCAGAAATTTTTCCATGCTGGAGCGGCTGCGGTCTGAAATTTTCCTGGTGATGACCGGCTTCCTGCCAATAGGCAGCTCGTCCAGCACCGAAAGCTGAAGATCGCCATATAAAGTCAGCGCAAGCGTCCTCGGGATCGGGGTAGCGGTCATAACCAAAACATGCGGGTTCCCTCCCTTGTCCTGTAATAGGGTCCGCTGTCTGACACCAAACCTGTGCTGTTCATCGGTAATGGCAAGACCGAGGGCGTTGAACCGGACGGATTCCTGAATGAGGGTCTGGGTTCCGACGACAACCTGGGCTTTTCCGCTCAAAATCTGTCCTAAGATTTGTTCCCTTTCAGGCTTACTTTGGTTTCCGACAAGGAATATCACTTTTACTCCTAAAGGTTCAAAAGCAACTTGCAGCGATTCATAGTGCTGTTGGGCAAGCACTTCAGTTGGCGCCATCATAGCGGCTTGATAACCCGAGCCCACAGCCTGCAGCAGGGCAGCCATCGCCACCACGGTTTTACCGGATCCAACATCGCCCTGAAGCAAACGGGTCATCGGCTTTTCTATGCTCCCCATATCCCGGAATATTTCCCGAATGACTCTTTGTTGGGCACCGGTCAGCCGGAAAGGAAGCCCGGAAACAAATTTTCGGACCAAAGCTCCGCCCTGGTTTAAAACCAGACCTTCTTTCTGAGGCCCGGGTGAACGAAGCCTAGACAGGGCCAGCTGAAGCAGAAGGATTTCCTCAACGACCAGTCTTTCACGTGCCTTTTTCAGTGTTTCTGCGGAGCGTGGAAAATGGATTTCTTTAATGGCTTGCCGCCGTTCCAGCAAATCATTCTCCTCATACGGAAGGAATTCGTCAAAGATTCGGTCAGCCTGTGGCAAAATAACCTGGATAATCTCCCGGATAGTTTTCGAATTGAGACGGGCTGTTTCTGAATATACAGGAACCATTTTTTGATCAGGACCCTCGTAAAGTCCTTTCCTGATTTCGGACACAAGTAATTCTGGGATCCTGGTGCGCCATTGTGCTTTTCCTGTCACAGTGACCTTTGTTCCGTCCGGATATTGTTTTGGTATATGCATTTGATTAAACCAGACGGCATGAATGCTTCTGCCGTCCTGTTCAATATTTAATTTGACGACCTTGACTCTGCCTTTGGTAACCTGGCTTCCAGTTACAATCCCATCAATCGTAACATACTCGCCATCCTGAATATCCTGAATCTGCCGTTTCAAGCGGATTTCATATTTGCGCGGATAATACCGCAGAAGATCCTCAGGGGTGAAAACCCCCATATTTTCTAACTGTTTGGCTCTTTGCGGTCCGACACCTTTGATATACTGCAGATTTTGGGGTTGACTGATGCTCGCTGTCTGAACTTTTAGGTTGGATAAGACCTTCTCTGTGGTACGAAAGGACCCTGATGTTTCTTTGGATGTTATTCCGTAGATTCCTCCAGAAGCTAGTCCAGGAGCATTTGAAGATGTTGTTTTATCCAGTAGTTCCTGGAGTTCACGCAATAAAGCCCGTCTTTTATACGGGCTAACTTCATGATACTCTTCTGCGATTCGCTGCATTGAGGCGAGGCTTTCCGCGGAAAAAAAACCGCCCAGTCCAGCAAGCGAATCCAGTAAAAAACTGCTAAAGCCGCCAACTGCACCTGTATCAATAAATCCCTGTTTTTCCTCGGCTTTCATCGCCCTATTTACACTGTTTCGCCAATGATCTGATTGCAGCACATTCTCACCTTGCCAAATGATCTTTATATTTTTGAGCCGCAGGGGTGACGGCGAGTCCCCCCCGGGACGTTTCCTTGAGGCTGCAGGACATTTCCCTGCCGATTGAAGCCATTGCATCAATGACCTCATCCAACGGAATCGCACTTTTGATTCCAGCCAAAGCCATTTCGGCTGCAGTCAATGCGATAACTGCCGCCATGGCATTCCTTTTTACACAGGGCACCTCAACCAGCCCGGCTACAGGGTCACAGGCCAAACCAAGAAAACTTTTCAAAGCCAAGGCTGCTGCTTGCGCTGTTTGACCGGGCGATCCGCCACACAATTCCACTGCAGCAGCCGCAGCCATGGCGGCCGCTGAACCTATCTCTGCCTGACACCCGCCTTCTGCACCTGAAACACTGGCTCTTTCCGCAATGACCATCCCAAGGCCGGCAGATGTAAAAAGAGTCTGAACGGAATCTTCTTCCGTAACATCCAACATTTCTTGAACTGTTAGCAATACCGCGGGCAACACACCGCACGACCCTGCTGTCGGTGCTGCCACGATCCTACCCATGCCGGCATTGACCTCAGCTACGGCCATTGCCCTGGCTGCTGCCTTGTTTACCGGATCTCCCAGAATCGACTTGCCACTTTCTCTATATTTCTCCAAAAAAGCAGCTTCTCCTCCTACAAGTCCTGACAAAGATTTCCACTTACCAGTCATTCCGCTTTCAACTGATTCTCGCATCACGGCATAATGATTCTTCATCTTTTTAAACAGCTGTTCAGCCGGTATACCTGTCCTCAGACATTCCTCCTGAAGAACTATATCACTGATTTTTTTATTGAACTTTTCAGTTTTTTCCACTAATTCACTATAAGAACGCATCTGTCAACCTCCCGCCGTCAAATGTCTATGATGGGTTCAATAAACATCACCTGCTCGATCATCGGCATCTTTTTCATTTCACTGCTGAGAGCATCCGTGATCGGCTCATCCGTCTCTATAACCGCCAGCGCATTTTGCCCTTTGCCTTCTCTAGAGACTTTCATCTGGGCAATATTAACCCCTTCACCTGCTAGCAGTCTGGTTATTTCAGCTATCATCCCCGGATAGTCCATATAGATCGCAATTAAAGCAGGATATTCCCCGGTGAACTCAACCTCAAAGCCGTTTACCTCGGTAATCAGTATTTTCCCGCCGCCCAACGATGAACCATTGATTTCAGCTTTTTCACCGCCCCAGCCGATCAGCAGGAAACGAACCGAATTCGGGTGTACATCACCCAGATTGACATTTTCAAATACCGTTTCCACCCCAGCCTCTAGTGCAATCTGCGAAGCCTCCCTGATTCGGCTATCATCCGGCTTCATCCCGAGCAGGCCTGCAGTCAAGGCAAGATGAGTTCCATGTCCCTTCCCCGTCTCAGCGAAAGAACCATGCAGCTGGATACGGGCCTGCTTCACTTTGGCACCAAGTATTTTCGCAGCCATCAGACCGAGCCTGACCGCCCCCGCCGTATGGGAACTTGATGGCCCGACCATTACCGGCCCCAACAGATCAAAAACGCTCCCAACCTTCACTCGTTCACCTTCCTTCAGGGATCATTTTGGTCAATCCGTTTTCATACATTCATACATTTTTTATGCTTAGTAATTTTACAAGACCATTATGCTAGGGTAAGTCTGGGGGCCACAATACTGCTTTCCGGCCGTTGTGCCCTCCGTGGCACAAAAGGCCGCGCTCCGCACTCCATGCTCCGCTCACAGCAGAACTGTGGTCCCCAGACTGATCTTAAGGGTATTCAAGCCAGTCTGCATGTCAGAATGTAGATCATGCGGCTATTCAGATCGTTTTATTCGTCTTAAACCAATCTTATGATCAGTCTGCATGCCACAGTTCCGCGACAAGCGAAGCCTGGATGGCGTAGCGCGGCTTTTTGCGTCAAGGAAGACGCAATAGCCGAAAACGGTATTGTGGCATGCAGACTTACCCAAGCAGATTGGCTCAGGAGATCTGCCCTAACAAGATGCTTTCGAAGACCTTCATCAAGAAATCAGCTTGGATAAAAAAACTTCGGCCGAAGCCGAAGTTCTTTGTTTATTCAACCCCGAGAATATAATAATATAATGGCTGTTTCCCTGAATAAACCTCAACTTCAATCTCCGGTTTTTCCTCACTAAGCCAGTCCGTAAGCAGGCTTACATCTTCTTCGGCCATGTCTTTGCCGTAAAAAATGGTGACCAGATCCTTTTCACGCCAATTCATTTCCTCCAGAACATTTTTGGCAACGTCAAAAATATCTCTACCTGTCGTCTTTATTGTTCCCTCAATCAGGCCGAGAATATCCCCTTCGGCAATCTCCAGCTCGCCATACTGCGAATTTCTGACCGCATAAGTTACCTCTCCAGAACTTACTTGTCTGAACGCCGTTGTCATATTTTGGACGTTTTCCTCCGGAAGACTGTCGGAATTAAACGCAAGCAAAGAAGCAATCGCCTGCGGTATCGTCTTCGTCGGAATAACATAGATTTCCTTGTCTTCAATTAATTCGTTGACCTGACCGGCCGCCATAATGATGTTACTGTTGTTCGGCAGAAGGAAAATATGGCGGGCGGGAACTTTCCTAATCGCTTCAGCAAGATCACTGGTACTCGGATTCATAGTCTGACCACCGAAAACAACCTCATCGACACCCAGACTGGTGAAGATTTGGGCAATGCCTTCTCCCATAGCAACTGCAACGATCCCATATTCCCTGACCCCTGTTGTCCCGACCGGAGCCGCCTGGCCTGAAGGAACCCCTAATGAAGCATCCGCGAGCTCACCGATATAAGCAGCTTCACTGCTTTCAGGCGCATTTTTGGTTTGATGGGCAGCCAGCTCATTTTGGGCAAGCATATTGTGAATCTGAACTTCATGCAGAGAACCATATTGGATGGCATAATCCAATATGAGTCCGGGATTTCGGGTATGAATATGGATCTTGACCACATCTTCCGTGCCGACGACCAACAAGCAGTCACCTTTGTCCAGGAGTGCCTGTCTTAGAACATCGGGATCAAGGCCATTTCCTTTTACCAGAAACTCAGTACAATATGGGAATTCCAGGCTTTCAACGGCAATAATGCCTGAAACCTCAGAAACCTGGATCTCCTCCTGCTGTACCTCAGTGTAACCAATTTCCTTGCCTTCCAAGGCTGAGATCCAGCCGTATAAAATAGTCAGGAAGCCCTGACCGCCGGCATCAACCACACCTGCCTGTTTCAGAACGGGCAACATCTCAGGCGTCCTGGCCAGCGCCTCTTCACCTTTTTCACAACCAGCCCTCAAAACTTCCAAAATATCAGTCGTTCCGCTTTTTGCTTTAAGATATGCACCCCGGGCAGTCTCCCTGGATACAGTAAGAATCGTTCCTTCGACCGGTTTCATCACTGCCTTGTACGCGCTTTCAACACCGGTTTGCAGCGCATGAGCCATCTGGAGAGCATTTGCTTCGTTAATCCCTTCCAAGCCCCTGGCAATCCCTCTCATGATCTGAGACAAAATAACACCTGAATTCCCCCTGGCGCCCATCAGGGAACCTGTAGAAGCGGCACTTGCAACTTCATGCACAGAATTGCCCGTTACCTTATCTGCTGCCAATGATGCTGCTTTGAATGTCAAATTCATATTTGTACCCGTATCCCCGTCCGGGACCGGAAATACATTCAAAGCATCAATTTCCTTTTTCCTTTGCTCCAGCAGACGAGACCCCGACCTTATCATATCTTTTAATACGTTTCCGTCAATTTTTTGAGCTATAGCTTCCGACACGGCTTTCAAAATTTATCCTCCTACTCATCCTAAGATCATCTAAGGTATTCTCAACTATTCTAAAAATCTTACCCCTTGAACATTCACATTTACTTCAGCCACTTTTAGACCTGTCATTGTCTCGACAGTATAGCGAACCCGATCCATCACATTGGAGGCAACTTCCGATATTTTAATTCCGTATCCCACAATGATGTTAAGGTCTATGATCAAGTCCTCTTCCTGAACGGTGACGTTCACCCCTTTGGATAAGTTCTCCCTTTTAAGCAAACCTGAAACGCCATCCGAAATCTTTCTCGAAGCCATACCCACCAACCCATAACACTCGATTGCCGCCGCACCTGAAATTGTAGCTATAACATCTTCTGATATTTCTACATTTCCCAGTTTTGTTTCCATCAGCTTTGCCATCTTCTTAACCTCGCTTTCCGTGTAATCCTGCATAAATTTAATCTTTTAAAAAATAAAATTCCACCTTGGAAGATTCACCGTTTTCTTTAATATAATTAGGATAATATACACGGTAGCTTTCGTCAAATACTATGTGAATACCTTAGAGAACAACACCTTATTTTTTCTTATCAGTACCTGTTATATGTAGTATAATATATGCATAAAACATTTGCATTTGCAGGATGTATAAAACCTATATAAACCTTGTCGGATAATAAAAACCTACTCTTGCCAATTCTTTTAAGTTCTGCTAAACTATAATAGTGTCATTTTTGGGTGAAAAGGAGGTAGAAGAAATCATGGCTAATATTTGTGATGTTTGCGGAAAAGGAGTTTCTTCCGGGATGAGTGTCAGTCACTCCCATATTCGCTCCAAGCGTACCTGGAAACCAAACCTCCAGCGTGTCCGTGCTGTAGTGAACGGTACTCCCACCCATGTCAAAGTCTGCACAAGATGCCTTCGTTCAGGTAAAGTGAAACGGGCAATCTAACTTTATCGTGAAACAACTGTGATTGGATTAAAACAACCCCGACTTTAAAGCCGGGGTTTTTGCTTTTTCAATCAATTTTGGAGAGTAAGTTTTACATTAACAAGGTATTTGAACATAGATCAGAACTTTTCCTTCATGAATCTCAATCGAGATATCTTCATCCCTAAACACATTGCTGATTCCACGCGGTGAATTATGCGCAAGCTTCAGCATATCCAGCTCATAGTACAGCCCTTTGGCAGATACCCGCGCATCGTCAGATAAGGCAACGATCGACAATTGCTGACCAATGCTGCCCTTGATGTTCTCTTTACCTTGAAGCATCACCCAGGCATCGGATCTTGGGTCTTTCATCTTCAGCCGTCTGCCTTTTTCGGCATACGCAATCATGATTGATATGTTCCCCATCAGGTGATCCAGCCTTTTACCGCCGGCAGCATAAAGAACAATTTCGTCCTGGGAACATCCCTGATAATCTAAATATGTATCTGCATAGGCCACGGCGAGCTCTAAATCTGTCTCATTTTTTTCGCAGGGATATTGTTTGACGGTCGTTTTGGCCGCTATACATTTTTCCAAATTTTCTTTTGTAATGGAATCGAGGTCCCCGATCAATACATCAGGGATTCTGCCCGAAGCAATGGCTTTGTTGCCCCCTCCGTCCGCACAGATCAACATCTCAATATGATTCTCGGTGAGTTCGCTGCGGCCCCACGCAGCATCCCATTCTCCGTTTGCCATGACTGCAACCTTCATTGCTTAATTCCCCGGAATCTTTTATTTTTGTTGGTACGCTGTTCCTCTTTGGCGGCTTCAAGGATATCACAAATCGCCTGCTGCGGATCCGGAGAAGCAAATACGGCTGCACCGGCTACCAGGATCTCGGCCCCCGCTTTGCTTACCAGACGGGCTGTCTCAATATTAATTCCACCATCCACTTCAATACGGCAAAGCGGGTTCACTTCCTTCAGGATCGCCGACAGTGCTACGATTTTCGGCAATACTTCTTGAATAAACTTTTGGCCGCCAAAACCAGGATTCACAGTCATCAGCAGCACAACATCAAGTTCCTGCAAAACATACGTCAGCATTTCCAGTGGGGTTGCAGGGTTTAGTGCAACGCCCACATTCACCCCAAGAGATTTGATCAGCTGGATGACCCGGTGAAGGTGCTTGGTTGCCTCAGCATGAATCGTGATCGAGTCGGCACCTGCCTTCACAAAATCTTCAACATACTTTTCAGGATGTTCAATCATCAGATGAACATCAAACTCCAGCGACGATACCTTGCGGAGCGATCCAACAACTGCAGGACCTATTGAGATATTCGGAACAAAGTGTCCATCCATAATATCTATATGCAGCATATCAATCCCCGCATTTTCAACAAGACTGACGTCCTCTCCCAATCTGGCAAAATTGGCAGACAGTATCGATGGGGCAATCGTCAAAGCCATAAAGATCCTCCTTCCAAACCTATGGTGCTGTTTCTTTGCTGCGTGCAGTTTCTTATAATTCTTGTTACGGTTTTCTGTAATTATTCTTCGTTCAGCTCTGAAACCCTTTATTAGGGTATCAGAAAAGTTCAAAGTTACCTTCTGATACATCTAAGTACAGCTAAGACTTGGCGCCAGCCAAGTTTAATAATTTTTTTCATATTCGATGACTTCTTTTAAAAACTGCAGATAGTGCTCATATCTGAAAGAATTAATAAGGCTCTCACTCAGTGCTTCTTTTACAGCACAGTCAGGTTCCTTGTCATGAAGGCAGCTTGAAAAGCGGCATTCATGTTTAACCCGGACAAACTCAGGAAAGTAGGATTGCAGTTCCTCTCTCTTCATTTCGGGCAGGTATAGGGATGAAAATCCCGGCGTATCTGCAACAAGTCCTCCTGCTACAGAAAGAAGTTCGACGTGCCTGGTTGTATGCCTTCCCCGGCCGATTTTGTCGCTGACGTTACCTGTTTTAAGTGTCTTCCCCGGATTCAGGGCGTTAATCAGGCTAGATTTGCCAGATCCAGAAGGTCCTGCTAACACAGACACATTGCCCCTAAGCCGTTCAGCAACTTCATCGATTCCTGTCAGCGTCCGATTCGACACCTGGACGACTTCATAGCCGATCCTGCGGTAATCGACAGCCGGGGCTTGATTTCCAACATCCAAATCTTCCTTGGTGAATATGATCAAAATGCTGATTTCTGCTTTTCCAGCTTGAATGAGCAGCCTGTCTAGCAAATTGTAATCCGGATCAGGGGTCTTCAGGGAGAAAACCAAGAGGACCTGATCCACATTTGCAATATACGGCCTGACCAGAGAATTTTGACGTTCGAGTACCTTTTCAATTGTGGCTTTGTTCCCTGTCCCCGGAAGGACCAGCACCTTGTCGCCGGGGATAAAATCCTGCTTTTTCACACGAAAACGACCGCGCAGAGAGCATTCCCATACCCGGTCATCAGCGTATACGTAATAAAAGCCGGCATATCCTTTCATCAGTGTTCCCTGAATCAGCATATATCCTGTTCTTTCCCCCACTCTAACTCAAATAGCGCCTGTACCTCTTATCAGGTCAAAAATGATAGCATCAGATATTTGCGCGCATTTTAGGCCGGGGGTCCCGGTCCCTGAGACACAACGATGGTCACTTCCGAACCCTGCTGGATTGGTTTGCCCGGTTTGGGTTCAGTGGTAATCACGGCTTTCTCCGGAAATAAATTTGATTCTTCCATGATTGGCATTACTTTCATATCGTATTTTTCTAGGTAATCCGTGGTAAACTCCAGTGACATGCCTGTAAAATCAGGCATAGCAGTAATCGTTGGTTGAATCCCTTCGCTGACAAACAGTTCGATTTCTCCGTTCTTTGTCCAAGTCGAACCGGGCGCAACCGATTGTCCAAAAACATGTCCTTTCGAAACAGAAGCGCTCAGCATTGTTTTGACCGTAATATTCGTGAAACCGGCTTCCTTAAGCGTACTCTCAGCGTTTTCCTGAAGCGGATACCCGGTTGTTACATTCGGCACTTTGATATATTCTACGCCTTTGCTAATCTCAATGTCCACTGACCTTCCAGCCTTCACTTCACTCTTAGGCTTAATGCTTTGAGAAACAATCCCACCCTGCTTAATTTCATCGCTGTAGGTTTCGGTCCGGTTGCCGAGAGCCAGACGGGCTTTAGTCAATTCGATTTTAGCTTCTTCTACAGTCTTCCCGGTAAGATCCGGAACTGTAACCACCTGTGTATGGGTGAAAAACCAAACTCCCGACGATGCTCCGACAATTACAATCAGTGCAGAGATAACAATCATAATTAGAATCGGAATTTTCCTCCTGCGTTTTTTAGTACGCAGAAGCGCATCATTCTTGGCCTCATTCGGGATTACTTTATTCTTCAAGCCCTTATGAACTTGGGTCTGCATGGTATCTTCATGGTCGCTGGCCTGCCTTTTTTCCCAAACAATGGTCTCTCCGGCCTCAATCCTGTCGAGATCCTTGAGAAATTCTGCTGCACTTTTATAGCGATCCTGAACTGATTTAGCCAGTGCTTTCATGATCACGGTTTCCAGTTCCGGGCTGACTCCGGCAACAAGCTTTCCAGGCAACTCGACTTCCTCTTGGATATGCTTCAAGGCGATGGTGATCGCAGTATCTCCATCATACGGAAGCCTTCCTGCAATCAGTTCATAAAGGATGATTCCGAGCGAGTAGATATCGGACTGTTCCGTGGTCTGGGAGCCCTTGGCCTGTTCCGGTGACAGGTAATGCACTGAGCCGACGATATCCCCGGTATGAGTGACGGTTGCCGAAGAAGCGGCTCTGGCTATCCCAAAATCAGTGACTTTGGCCCTTCCATCCGGTGTAATTAAAATATTCTGCGGTTTGATGTCTCGGTGAATAATATTATTGGCATGTGCATGCACCAATGCTTCAGCAATTTGACGGACAATATGAATCGCTTTATCCTGGGAAAGAGGTGCTTGTGTACGGATAATATCCTTTAGCGTCTGGCCTTTGACATACTCCATGACAATATAATCTTCGTTCCCGTCTCTGCCCACATCATAGATTGAAACGATGTTCTGGTGAGACAGGCTGGCTGCAGACTGAGCTTCCCGGCGAAAACGACGGATAAAACCCTCATCAGAAGCGTACTGTTCCCGCAAGACCTTGATAGCAACGGTTCTGTTCAGTAATGTATCCTTGGCCCGGTAGACGATTGCCATCCCTCCGGCCCCGATCTTTTCTTCTATTTCATATCTTCCTCCGAACATCTTTTCCATTAGTCTTCACCTTCTTTCAATTCAAGTGCTTTCTCTATGACTGCTTTAGCAATCGGCGCTGCCGCTCCGCCGCCAGTTCCGCCATGTTCCACCAGGACTGCTACAGCTATTTCCGGATTCTCCGCAGGAGCGAAAGCAATATACCAGGCGTGGGTATCCCCGTCTCCACCCGGTTCCGCCGAGCCGGTTTTCGCTGCTATTTGGGCCCCAGATATGGCTCCGGGAGATGCTGTTCCTTTATTGACAGCCAATACCATGCCGCTTGTTATTTTTTCTGCCTCTTCCTTACTAAGAGGCGTCAGCCATACTTCAGGTGTCCTTCGATAGATACTATTTTGCTTGGAATCGAGCACACTGTCAATCAAATGTGGAACCATTATTTTACCGTCATTGGCAACTCCAGCTGTGATCAAGGCCATATGGAAAGGACTAACCATCACTTGACCCTGACCGAAGGTGCTCTCGGCAAACAAATTAAGGCTTAAGTCTTCCGGCAAGGGGTCATCTCTCGTAATTGAACTAACTGGAACATACAGATCGAACGGGATATCCCTGCCAAACCCAAAATTGGACACGGCCTCCAAAAAATGGTTCACCCCAGCTTTGATCCCATACTGAGCAAAATAAGTATTGCAGGAGTAGGCCAAAGCAAGATCATAATTCACCCAGCCATGCGCTTTGTCATTTTGTTCCTGGATCGTCTGCCCATTAATCACAGTAGAACCTTCACAATCATAGAGTTCCGTCGTGTCGAGTCCTGCCTGAAAAATAGCTGCTGAAGTAACAACTTTCATAATTGATCCTGGAGGAAACATCGAAAAAGCGTGATTCACAAGCGGACTGTCCTCCTTGGTAATAATTTTGTCCCAGTCCTGTTCAATTGTTCCAGCATCATAGCTTGGTTGACTGACCAGCGCTAGAACATCCCCATTTTGCGGATCGATTGCCACCACTGCTCCGGTCTTGCCCTGCAAACTCTGATAGGCAGTCTCTTGTAAGCGGGAATCAAGTGTCAGTATCAGGTCATTACCCGTTCTCTGCAATTCAAATGTATTCTGAATCCGTCTGAGAATGGAAGGATTTTTCATTCCGAGGAGTGTTTCCGCCTCCGTTGCCTCAAGACCGGCAGAACCGTATTTTACTGTGGCATACCCCAGTAATGGCTCAAACATCTCACCCAACGGATACGTTCTGACTTTCCCATCAGCAGTTTGCTCCGTCTTCGCCAAAACAACGCCGTTCCGATCAAAAATGCCGCCCCGGGTAATTCTTTCCTCTAAATAAACCGCGCGCCGGTTAGCTGGATTATCCAGCATCTCATCGGCCTTAACCACTTGCCAGTATACCAGACCCAGACTTAAAAAAACAAAGCTAAAAACCATGATCAGTGCAATTTTGCGAATTCCATTGTTCATAAGGCATCTGCCTGCTTTCCAATTGATATCTGACTCACAGAGAAAGCTGAGCTATGAGAAATGCCGGCTAGAATCCCAAGGAGTAAAAAGTGTCCGACCATGGAACTTCCCCCGTAGCTCATCCAAGGCAAAGGCAGACCTGTAAGCGGAAGCATTTTGGTCACCCCGGCCAGGATAATCAGAGCTTCCACACCGATCAGAATGCCTATTCCGGCTGCCAGGATCTGGCCAAACCGATCCGTGGCTCTGATGCTGATACAGAAACAGCGCATTACGATAATGATAAACAGGCTGATGACTGCCATTGCGCCAATAAAACCAATCTCCTCAGCAATCACCGAAAAGATAAAATCAGTGTCCGCATTTGGAATCTGGTAAGCACCTATCCCATTTCCGAGACCTGTCCCCAGAAGCCTTCCCCCGCTTATGGCGAAGATCGACTGGGAGATCTGATAAGCCCCGCCGCTGGCATCCACCCACGGATTAATCCAGGTAGCGACTCTTACGCGGACATGGTCAAATAGGAAATAACCAGCTGCTCCGGTCACCATGACCAGCGGAACGGAAACCATGAGATAGAGCAATCTTTCGGTTGCGACATACAAGATAAACACCATGAGAAGGAAGAATACCAGTGCCGTTCCAAGACTTTTCTGGGCCCCAAGCAAGCCGAGAACAAATACGCCGATAAAAACAAACGGGCCCATCGTTTTGGCATCGGGCAGGGAAACTTTCCCAACCTGAATCGTCCCAAAACGCAAAAGTTCTTTATTGTCACTTAAGTAGGATGCCAGGAAAAGAAGCAGTGCTACTTTAACAAGCTCCTCGGGCTGGAAGCCCACCCCGGCAAACCTAAACCAGCTTGTCGCACCATTGATGGTGACCCCAAATATCAGCGTCAGCAGAAGCATAAGCAAGGCCAGCATTCCCCAGAGATACTGATACTCACCAAGCTTGCGGTAATCTCGTAAAATAAAAAAGACAGCATAGTAAATGATCACGCCCAGATTCGCCCAGATAAATTGGTCCGCTGCCAGGGCAGGATTGATCCTTGCCAGAAAAACCAAGCCAATCGCGAGGATGGTCTGAACTACCGGCAGGAGATAAGGATCTCCCTGATAGCAAAAAAATATTTCAAACAAGGCACCTGCTAGGATCAAAAAAGAAAATACAGCTCCTTGCAGGAAAAAACCGTTTTCATTCATATCATCCAGCTTCAGTACACCGAGCCCCATCCATAAAATTACTAAAGTCAGAACCCTCAAAGATAGACGATGCAGCATGTCCTCACCGCTCCACAATACAGCATATTGCCGTAAAATTATCCGGAGCCCCCCGTTCGATCACAACATTCCTCAAGGTTTCGAGATGATCATCCCATGATTTAGCCTCGGAAAACTCCGCAGCAATCTCCTGATCACTGATTTCATTCGAAAAGCCATCTGTGCACAGAAGAAAAACATCTCCGTCCTGTACTTTAAGTTGAAAACAGTCTACATCAATATTGAGCTCCACACCCAGCGCTCTGGACAAGACATGCTTGTGCGGATGATTTTTTGCTTTCTCCTCCGTCAGCTCTCCGAGGCGGACAAGTTCGTTTACCATCGAATGATCCTCCGATAGGAGCGTAAGGGTCTGATTTCGCCATAAATAAATCCTACTGTCGCCCACATGGCCAACAACGGCTTTATTGTCATAGATCATCAGCGCAGTCAGGGTTGTCCCCATGCCTTCCGTCCCTTCAGTCCGAAGCGATACTTCGTATACTTCACGGTTGGCCTGATTCACAGCCTGAACAATCCAGTCCTGTAGATCCTGAATATCCAAAGATTTTAATTCGGCTGCTTTTTCCTTTAATTGTTCGACCGCGATCCTCGAAGCTATTTCCCCGGCATTATGTCCGCCCATTCCATCGGCCACCGCGAAAAATGACTCCTCCGGCAATATAAGAAAATAATCTTCATTGTTTTTTCTAACACAACCGGTCTCATAAATCCTAACTGCTTTCATTTCCCCACCTCGAATAAAGAAAAGTAATGCTGCCTATCTTGATGAAGTCACCGGAAACAAGCTGGACCTGGGAGTTGATCCGTTCTCCGTTCACCCAGGTACCATTCGTGCTCCCAACATCCTCTAGTGTTGTCATCCCTCTGTTATGCTTGAATTCAGCATGATCCAGTGAACAATAATGGTCCGGAACGACGATATCGTTGTGCTTTCCTCTTCCGATAGAAAGCCCCCGGGAATCAATCTTAATCTTGCGTCCTTTGGGCAGCTTTTCAGCTCCGCTTAAGACTTCGATACAGCCAAGATCAGATTCGGTTTTGCTCATGATTCCCCTCGACCTTAAATCGGCCAGCATAACCGTCAATATCCGTAAGAGAAAGAGATAGATAAAACCAACAAATACAATCCTTCCAACTACTGTAAGCATTTGCATTCAATCACCGACTTTACTTATCTACATGAAATTGAAAATGCGTTTGTCCGGCCTTAATCCTGTCACCAGGATTTACCATATAGCGGTCAACCCTTAATTTGTTCAGATAGGTACCATTGGTACTGCCTAGATCCTGAACAAACCACCTTCTATTCTCTGTATAAAGCTTCAAATGGTGACGGGAGATCTCCAGGTCTCTGACTTCAATATCACAATCTTCCTGGCGTCCGACAATATACGCGTCCTTATCGAGATCGTAGATCTCACCTTCGTTTGTCCCTTTTATAACTTCGAGATAAGGATGAGTTTTCCTGCCAACTGTCTTAGATGATGCCATGATTAATCTTGCAGCATCCGCCAGAACTGTTGTTTTTTCCAGTTCTTCATCTTCCGTGGGCAGTTTTTCTTCGTTAATCCGCCAATTGGCGACAACAGAATCTTTAAACTCAATCTGGATTTTCATTAAGCCAGCATCTATCTTCTCCGAAGGCTGCATCCGCACAACAGGGAGTGCCAGAAAAGTATAGCCCTGCCTGGTCCCTTCATCATAGAGATGTTTAGCCAGCTCCACCAGCAGTGTCTCTCCAAAACTCTCTAAGACTGCATAATCCTCAGGACTTAAACTTACGGTGTAAACATTCGGGACATAGACATGAGATATGCTGACCTGTTTATTTTTCAGCATTATTTTATTGAGTTCCCTGGCAACCTGAACAGGCTGAATCGTGCCCACCGCCTTGCTAAACAAAAATGTGGCCATCTGTTCGGCGATCGATTCAACTTTGTTTAAGAGACGCATACTCCTCACACTCCAAACGCTGTCTAAGCTGACCACACGCTGCATTAATGTCCAGGCCTTTTTCTTCTCTGATCGAAACAGGAATCTTGCCCGTTTCGAGAACCCTTTTGAACATCGTTAATCGCTCTTTGCCCGCTCTTTGAACGCCGCTGCCGATTACCGGATTAATGGGGATCAAATTGACATGGGCCAGCATGCCCTTAAGGAGAACCACCAGTTTTTCCGCTTCTTCTTTGGAGACATTTTGTTGGTGTAAAGCAAATTCAAATGTAATTCTTCTGTTCGTCTGATTGGAATAATACCGGCAGGCTTCCAGTAGTTCCTGTAATGGATATCTTCTGTTGATAGGAACCAACGTATCCCTAACTTCATCTCTAACTGAATGAAGCGATACAGCCAAACCGACTTGTGGGTTGTCCTGTGCCAGCTGAATAATCTTGGGGGCAACACCGCTCGTCGAGATGGTCATTCTCCGCATGCCGATATTCTGACCATTCTCGCTGTTCAGGATTCTAATCGCTTTCATCACTGCATCATAATTAAGAAAAGGTTCACCCATCCCCATGAAAACAATGTTGGTTACCTTGAATTCCGGGTCTTCCTGCTGAAGCAGCCGACTGATTTCCAGTACCTGTCCGGTGATCTCTCCTGCAGTCAGGTTCCGGTGAAATCCGTCCATTCCGGTTGCGCAAAAAGGGCATCCCACAGGGCATCCTACCTGAGTTGAGACACATAAAGTGTGTCTGTCCCGGCTTGTCAGATGATCATAATCCATTAGCACCGTTTCAATACTTTCTCCGTCAGCCAGGCGAAATAAAAACTTCCGGGTTCCATCGGCAGAACGCTGCTCTCTTAAGACAGTCAGCGGTTGGATAAAGAAAACCCTGTTAAGCCATTCACTGTCCTGTTTCCCGATATTCTTCATTTCATCCCAATGATGGACTCCTCTGGCATTAACCCAGTTGAAAACCTGATGGGCTCTGAACTTTTTTAAGCCGTTTTCCAGGCATATAGCATGCATTTCTCCTTCAAGACAACCGCGGCAATCCAACTTTTCCATAATTAGTATTATTCTCCCAATTTTATAATCTTAAACATTTCTCTATAACAGATGTTAACTTTCGTCTAATAGATCGATTCATAACTCCCGTTAACAACAAGATACACAGCTTTTGCTTGGGTTAGTCTAGAGTGGCATCGCGTCACTAGGGCCTCCGTGGCCGTCGGAACTTGGCGATAAAGAATCCATCCATATTGTGATGATGAGGCAGTATCTGCCATACCCCTTTCTGCAGTTGTTTCAGATCTCTCTCCTCTGCTGCAAAAGGCAAACTTTCCGACAAGTCGACCGAAACAAACTCGGGTTTAAGCTGCCGGAAAGCTTTAACCACTTCAAAGTTTTCTTCCGGCTCCGTGGTACAGGTCGAATAAACAAGCTCTCCGCCCTCCCGCACATGATCGGCAGCTTTCAGCAGGATTGCCAGCTGGAGTTCTGGCAGTTCGCTAATCTCGTCTTCTCGCTTCTGCCAGCGCAGATCAGCTCTTTTTCTAAGCACACCCAAGCCCGAACAGGGCGCATCGACCAGGACCCGGTCAAATTTCTGTTCAATTCCTTCCAAAATTCGGGCGTCGCCCTCAATCGTTTTTATTATCGAAATTCCAAGCCGTTCGGCTGTTTCCTTAATCAACTCAAGTTTTTTGGGATACATATCTACTGCAATGATGACGCCCTTGTTTTTCATTAATTGCGCCAGATGCGTCGTCTTTCCTCCTGGCGCACTGCAGACGTCAAGCACACGGTCCCCATCCCGAACGCCCAGGATATGCGCAGCCAGCTGAGAGCTTTGATCCTGAACCGTGAAATATCCGTTTTGAAATTCCTCAAGTTGTTCCAAATTGCCGAAATCTTTCAGAATTAAGCTTTCCGGCGTATATCTGCCGTCCGTTGCTTCAATTCCCTTGCACCCCAATAGGGTCTTAAGTTCCTCTCTTGTGGTCTTTAGGGTGTTAACCCGGATGGAAGTCAGAGCAGGTTCGTTATTGGTTTTCAGCAGGGCTTCCGTTTCTTCCTTCCCCCACCTTGTCAACCAGCGCTTGACCATCCATTCAGGATGGGAATATCTGACCGAAAGATAGCGGACTATTTTTTTCTTTTGATCCGGCCATTCAAAATTCCAGCCTATTTCAGTCGCCTTGCGCAGGACACTGTTGACAAGCGGGGCATAGGTTCGGTTCAGTTGATTCATCAGGTCAACACTCTCATTGACCGCAGCGGGCATCGGCACTCTGTCCATAAATAATATCTGAAAAACACCGATCCTTAAAACAGCCCTGACTTCCTGCGGCAATGCGGACATCGGCTTATTCAGATGTTTTCTCAACGCATAATCCAGCGTCAATTTGTTTTTTAATGCCCCGTTGACTAAAGCGGTAGCCAAATTTCTGTCCCGGCTCAGGGTCAGTCCGGAAAGCTGGGAACGCAAAAGAAGATTGGCATAGGCCCCTTCTTTTTCGACCCGCGTAAGAATACGCACGGCTATTAGCCGTGCGTTTTGATCGTTTATGCGTTTTCGCGTACGTTTGTTTTCTTTTTCAGCAATAGGATCATTCTTCTCCATCATTTTTTCTATCCCATTCTTTTTATTCTCTTGATCCGGTACTAATCATCCCGGCCTTGTGCAATCCATACAAAGCGTAGCAAGGTCAGAATTGCCGTCAGTGCTGCGGCAACATAGGTAAGGGCGGCTGCACTGAGCATCTTTTTTGCGCCCGTCATCTCTTCTGTCTCTTTAATAATACCGCTGTCTCCCAGAAAAGCTAAGGCTCTGTTGCTGGCATTGTATTCAACAGGAAGCGTAACGATCTGAAACAGAACCGCAAACGCAAAAACATAAATCCCAATATCCAACAAGAAGGATATCGACGGTAGGAACAGGCCGAGAAGAATCAAAATAGGCCCTGCCTGGCTGCCAAATGAAGCTACCGGCACAAAAGCTGTCCTGATTTTCAATGGAACATAGCTGTCAGCATGCTGTACGGCATGACCTGTTTCGTGGGCAGCAACAGCCAGCGCTGCAATAGATGTGCTGTTATATACACCGCTGCTGAGCCTTACAACATGAGTCCTCGGGTCGTAGTGGTCCGTAAGGTTACCGGCAACCTGTTCTACCTGAACATCATAAAGACCATTTTCATTCAGTAGGGCTCTGGCTACGTCCGCGCCTGTTGCCCCTGAACTGCTCCTAATCCTGGAATATCTGCTGTAAGCACCACTAACTTTGGCCTGAGCATAAATCGTTAGGATAATTGCTGGAATTAGTAATATAATTGTCGGATCAAATAAAGGCATTATCATCTATTTTCCTCCTTCAAAAGCCTGACCTGACCAAATAACAAAAGAATCATACATCATATGCTTCTTTCAAGGTACCGAAAGAAGCATTATTTAAATATCTAAAGTATATCTATTTAATCTTAGATTTTGCTTAAAAAGTAAGAAATAAGCATGCCAGTTACTGAAATCGGTCATCCTCTTTCAGCCTGTAGCCGTTATAGAAGTCCTGAGCCCGCATCCTTTTCTTTCCTGCAGGCTGAAGTTCTGTAATTTTCAAAATACCTTCTCCGGTCTTAACGAGTAGTCCCCCTTCAGTAAGGGATAAAATACTTCCCGGCAAGCTGTTCTGTAGTGCATTTCCGGACAAGTCAAGCTTTCCAGGCTGTTCACTCAGCCATATTTTAACCTGCTCTTCCCGAAAAAATGCAAATGCACCCGGCCAGGGATTCAGCCCGCGAATCCGGTTGTGAATTTTTGCAGCAGTCCACGACCATTCCAACCGTTCATGTTCTCTGGTCAAAAGCGGTGCATAGGAAGAACCTTCCGGCTGCGGAACCGGATAAACCGCCCCGTTCTCAAGCCCTATCAGCGTATTGAGTAAAGCCTTAGCCCCAATTCGCGCCAAAACATCGTGTAATTCACCGGTTGTAGCCTCCGGGGATATCGGATATTCCTTCATCATCAACATCGCACCCGTATCGAGCCCTTCATCCATCAGCATCGTCGTAACACCGGTTTTTATCTCCCCGTTCATCACGGCCCAATGGATCGGTGCTGCGCCGCGGTAAGCAGGAAGTAGCGAAGCATGCACATTGATGCAGCCGTAAGGTGGTATTTCCAAAATCTCTTTTGACAAAAGCTGTCCGAAAGCAACCACGACAATACACTCCGGCTGCAAATCCTTGATTTGCCGGACTGCTTCCGCAGTTTTGATTCTAGCAGGCTGAAATACAGCAAGTCCATACTTCTCAGCAAGCACTTTGACCGGACTCGCTTTCAATTTATTCCCTCGTCCCGCAGGTTTGTCGGGCTGGGTAAAAACGCCGCCGATTTGATGTCCTGAAGCATAGAGCGCCTCCAGGACAGGCACCGCAAAATCCGGTGTTCCCATAAAAACAAGCCGCATCTGACACTGTCACTTCCCGTTCCGTATTCTAAATGCAAAGACTCTCTCTTCGCGCGTCTAGTAAATCTTAGCCATAAATCTTATACCCCATATTTTGTCTGCGTGCTACAATTTCAGCGTCAAGCGGACTAAGATACTACACATTATAAATCTTGTCCGCGATATCAACAAACAGTATCCCATCAAGATGATCCGTTTCGTGCTGCATCGCTCTAGCTAGGAAACCATCGGCATGATATTCCTTCATCTCGCCATTGCGGTCCATGGCCTGAACTACCACTTCGGCCGCCCGTTTCACCCTGCCAGTCTTATTTGGGACACTTAAGCATCCCTCTTCATCTGCTTCCGAACCGGTTTTTTTAATAATCATCGGATTGATCAGTTCTAAAAGACCGTCTCCGACGTCGATCACCACAACTCTTTTGGATACGCCGACCTGGGGAGCTGCAAGCCCTACCCCTTTCGCCTCATACATGGTCTCAGCCATGTTATCGAGCAATTTGATAATATTCGGGGTAATTTTCTTGACTTCTATTGCTTTTTCCCGCAGAATATCTTCTCCAATTTTTACTATCTGGTAAACGGCCATTACTGGGTCCGCTCCCTTCTCACGCAATTTCTAAAATAATATCCCATAAAAAAACCATATAATCGAATTATACATTTTTGAAAGCCTGAAAGCAATTAACACCTTAAGAGCGACGTGTCAGACCTCCCTCAAATATGTTGTATTTAAGATAGTGGATTTACTTCAATACTGATATTGATCCCTGAGCTGGCCGTTCCAAGATAGAAAGCCCGGACTCCTTGATGGACGATCCTACGGAGAACCGCTGGATTCTTTCCTTTGACCGATACCTGCCAGCGAAATTCATTCTTCAGCCTGGTCAAAACAGCCGGTGCCGGGCCAAGAATCACATATTCCTGATCCTGATCAGCAAGCACCAGGCGGATGCTGTTGGCTAGGTCCTGAGCCGCCTTGATTACCCGATCTTCTTTTTCATGAAAAATCATGATCCTGATGATATGGGCAAATGGCGGATAATTTTGCTGTTTCCGGTAAGCAATCTCTTCCCAGAAAAAGGCTGCATAATCCTGTTTGGCTGACCGCAGGATCGATCTTTCTTCAGGTGAATAGGTCTGGATCACCACTTCGCCGCCTTTAGCTCCACGTCCTGCCCTACCAGCAACCTGGGTCAGCAGCTGAAAAGCTCGTTCTCTGGATCGAAAATCGGGCATATTGAAAAGCTGATCGGCAGAGATTACCCCGACAAGGGTAACGTTGGGAAAATCCAGCCCTTTGGCCAGCATTTGGGTCCCGACAAGAATCGGAACCTCTCCGCTGCGAAACCGTTCTAGAATTCTATTGTATTCCCGGGAGCCGGAGGTCGTATCCGTATCCAATCGTAAGACTTCAACTCCGGGAAACAAAGCAGAAACCTCTTCTTCAACTTTTTGGGTTCCCTGGCCGAAGAAACGAATAAACCGGCTGTTGCATTCCGGGCAACGGTGAAAAACATCCTGTTGGTAATTACAGTAGTGACAGCACAACTGCTGATGATGACTGTGGTATGTCAGGGAAACATCACAATGCGGGCAGCGTGCGACATAGCCACATTCACGGCAAAATACAAAGGTCGAATAACCTCTGCGGTTCAGAAAAAGGATACTTTGTTCTCCGTTGTCAATTCTCTCCTGGAGCTTGTTTCTAAGTGCCATGGAGAACATTGTTTTATTGCCGCTAGCCAGTTCCTGTTTCATATCCACAATATCGACAGTGGGTAAAGCCTGTTGGTTGAAGCGTTCTTCCAGTGACACAAGACCAATCTTATCCCTTTGGGCCGCCGCATACGCTTCCAGGGATGGGGTAGCGCTTCCCAGAAGCACAAGCCCGCCTCTGTCCTCCACCCTTTTCCGGGCGACGTCTCGGGCATGATACTTGGGATTTTCATCCTGTTTATAAGCGTTATCGTGTTCCTCATCCAGTATGATCAGTTTAAGGTTTGACAGAGGCGCAAAAACAGCAGAGCGCGCTCCGATAATCACGCGCTTATTCCGTTGCAGGATTTGCTCCCAAATTGCTAGTTTATCGCTGGAACTGATGCCTGAATGAATAATTCCGACCATATCTCCGAACTGTTCCAGAAATATTCTGGAGATCTGAGAAGTAAGTGAAATCTCAGGTACAAGCAGAATAACATCACCCCCTTCAGCCAGTACCTTTGCCACCAGCTCTTTATAAACCTCTGTCTTGCCACTGCCGGTTATCCCATGGATCAAAACCGTTCCGCCATCATTTTTATTGCGAAACGCCAGAATATCCTGGAAAACTTTTTCCTGGGCAGGACTTAATGTGCCTGTAACGTGCCGAACGGAACCAGCTGTTATCTGCTCAATATTGTTTCTTATATCGACGTCTATGTCTTTATCTGTGTCTATATCTGTGTCTATATCAATTTTATTCTCTATGTTATTTTTTTTTCTTTCATTCAAGTCGGAACTGCCTGCTTTTCCAGAAAACCGTATTTCTTTTTTGATCCATCCCTGCTTAAGCATATCCTCAAGCAGTTCTTTCTTCGCCCCGCTTCTCTTTAGCAGGACATTTTCCGACAGGCCTCCCCGACGCGACCTGTTAAGGGTTTTTAAGACCTGGAATGTATCCGGATCGAGAAGCTCCAAAACTTTAACGTCCTCATCGTCCATGCCGGCCATGGAAGTCATCCAGGTTTCTCCCTTTCCCTTTAAAAAAGGCCACACAGAATGAAGGGCTTGCGCTTTTGGGCAGATCGTCGTCTCCGAAAGCCAGCAGGCCAGTTCTATGAGCTCCGGTGGAATTAGACAGTTTTCTTCCAGGACCGCTTCTATGTTGCGGAATCTGGGCTCACCGTCGAGTTCAGGCGGGTCGGAACTGATACTGACAACTAGGCCCCGGACTTTTCTGTGCTTAAGCGGGACAACCACCATCATCCCCGCATGAATTACGAGATTGTCCGGAATATAGTAATGAAAACTCTGATCAAGACGCCTGTTGGCGACGTCGACCAACACCTCTGCGTATCCGCTCAATTTCAAAGGCTCCTCCCTGCTGATGTCAAAAAATCGGATGCTGTATCAATTATAGCAGATAACCTGTCATCTGTTCATGCTGAAAAAATGTATGCAATATGAAAATCATTCTGACGCAGAAAAAGTATTTGCCGAAAAATCTCTGATATGACGGCGTTCCTCGGGCGTCAGCCTAAACTGTTCCATAATGAATTGATCCAGGATTTCAAACTGATCTTCCCCGACGATGATTTGGTTCGTTAATTGCAGGATATGGTCAATCACTGCCTGTTCCCATAAGGGCAGCGGAAGCAGTTCCAGATCTCCCCTGAGCACTTTCAGGGTATGGAATTTCTTGCGAAAAAGAAATTGATAAAGGCTGCTGTTAAATAAAGCAAGAATTACTTTCACCGGATAGTTTCCTGGTTCGGGGATCAGGATATTGGCACTGTTCAGTGTAAGACTGCCTTGATCATCATAGGCGAAAACAAGTCTTTCAGAAATGAAGCGGTAAATCAGTTTCTCCGCCGTCCTGTATTTATGTTCCGGTGCTGTTTGCTGGAACTTGTCCGGCTGAAACCGTAAAAAAGAAGACGGCTTCTTCAGAACGAATTTATCCACATCTGATCCCTTATAGATTGGCTCAGCACCCGGCTCGTTCGTCTGAAGCAGGTATCTCCGATTATCTCCGGTGACAATTCCCAAGGCCCAGTCGGCCTTATCTTTCAGGAAAGTATGTCGGGTCGAATAGACCTTGCTGAAAATGGCTTCGTCCTGGCTGCTCAGGTAAATATCAAAAATATGCCAGGCATTACTTCGAAACCTTTCCTGAGAGACCAGGTATTCTTGTTCCGGAAATTTCACCAGAACTTGATCCTTCTCTGACGGTAAGGCCTTTCTGAGGTCAAGGCGGATCACGGCTGAGAAGACATTTTTAAATCTCCTGCCCAGATATTCGATCCTGATGATCTGACAATTCTCAAGCAGATATCCTCTGATATCAGCATGGGCACGGATATTCAGGATGGATTCCGGCAGAATAAACGAGACAACCCCTCCATCTTTCATCAGATCAAGACTCACCCTGAGAAAATAAGAAAAGGACTCCCCGGAAGTTATTTCCGGAAACTCCACAGCCATTTTCTGGCGGACACTCAGATCAATCTCCGCTCCCCACGGAGGATTCGTGGCAATAAAATCAAATTTCCCGAAAGCGGAAGATTCCCGTTCCATATCGGTTAAAGTATTGCAGTGGATGATGTTGGGGTGAAAATCCCGGGAACATGTCAACAAAAGATTGAACCTGGCAATCCTTACCGATGTCAGATCGAGGTCCATCCCATAGATGTTTTCGGGTTCATCCATATTCCGGGCAAAGGATAAAAGATACTGGCCCGTACCGCAGCAAGGATCAAGCACCTTCTGTCCGCTGCGGATATAAGCCCGGGCAGCGTCATTCGCTATGCCCGGCGGGGTGAAGTAAGAACCAAGGCGGGCTTTATTCCCCTCCATGGTCAGCGATTGATAGATAATGCCCAATATATCTTCTTCTAAAGGAAAACGGATGTTAAAAAGATATTCAAGGTGCTGAGAATCCGGCCTGCCGTACGAAAACTTCAAAGAAGATTCTAAAGAAGATTGCTTAGATGTCCTGAGCATATCCTGATAAAAATTCTTCAGCTCCATGCGGACATGCTGTCGCTGGAAAATAGCTTCCGGAAGATCAATAATTTTTTTCAGGTCATCGGAAAGTATGTCTCCCGAGCTCCGAAAAAGATTCAAAGCCAGAACGAAGACTGTCCATCCCCGGTCTATGTTATGCCGGATCAGATAAGCCAATAGATCCATGATCTGCTTACGTGTTCTTTTGTTTAGGATGTATTCTGTCGGGGCAAATCGTTTATCAGCACCGGCTTTGTTTGCTCTTTTTCTTAAGCGGTCAAAATCTCCCTGCGCAATCCGTTCCCGAAGCAGAAACACCTCATCAAGATCAAAGACCTTTCCGTCAGGATCAGAAGGATGGAGATAGCCATGCCGGATCCAGTTGCGGACACTCGGCACAGATATCCCCAGGATTTCTGCGGTTAACTTTGAATCAATTCGATGATTATCCATTTCTGCAGTCCTGTCGTTTTAGATTAATCCAGGTTGCCTACCTTTTTGTTTTCCTGACTGTTCACCGCATAGAAAAGAGAATCGAGGTTGCGGACTAAGTCCTTTGCAATTTGCGGTTTATTCATCGTATAGATATGGACACCGTCAATATCATTCGCAAGTAATTCCACAATTTGTTTGGTCGCGTAAGCAATGCCGGCATCTTTTAGGGCTTCCATGTTATGCTCAAATTTGTCAAGTATTTTAATCAATTTCTGCGGCATCCGTGCATTCGACAGTGCTAATATTCTTTCAATCTGAACCCGACTAGTGATTGGCATGATCCCTGCCAGAATCGGAACATTAATGTTCAGCTTAGCAACTTTCTCCTGGAAACGGAAGAAGGCGTCATTGTCATAAAATAACTGTGTAATAAGAAACCCGACTCCGGCATCGACTTTCCGCTGAAGGTTTTCAATATCCTGGTCTTTATCGGGGCACTCGGGATGGCCTTCCGGATAACAGGCGCCGCCCAGACAGAAAGAATGTTTGTTCTGGATATAAGCGACAAGATCAGAAGCATATTGGAAATCCCTTGCCCTGCCGGTCTCACCCGCACCCTTCGGAATATCTCCCCGTAAAGCGAGAATATTGGAGACATTGCTGTCTGCCAGCTGTGTCAATGTTTCCTCGATTTGTTCTTTGGAAGAGGTAATACAGGTCAGATGAGCCAAAGAATTAATGTTGTATTTGTTTTCAACAATGGATGCGATTTCTGCAGTCGTTTTGCTGGTACTTCCTCCAGCACCGTAGGTAACACTGATAAAATCAGGACGGAGCGGTGCTAGGGCATCAATCGTATCATAAATGACCTCTATAGATGAAGTAAGTTTTGGTGGAAAAATCTCAAAAGATACGACCTTTTTCTGTTGGAACAATTCGCAGATAAACATTCTAAAACCTCCTTCATCTTTAATACAATCCAAATTTATTCAATTGGAATAAGCACCGGAATTGAATCATTGGATGTTGAGTCCTTTAATCCCTATGTCGGTGCGGAAATGGGCATCAGGGAACTTGATACTATCGACGAGCGCATAGACATTCTCCCTAGCTGCCGCAATAGATGCATCACGGACGGTGACGCCAAGTACCCGGCCGCCTGAATTGACTAGTTTTCCGTCTTCCATCTTGGTGCCGGCATGGAAAACTACCTGATTTTCTTGGGTCGTCGGAAGACTGATCGGAATCCCCTTCCGGTATTCACCCGGATAGCCGGGAGCAGCCATGACCACACACAGCGCGGTTTCGGCATGCCATTCGATTTTGACTTCGGGCAGTTTCCCGTCGATACAAGCCTCGAAGATTGGGATCAAGTCCGACTTGAGCAGGGTCATCACAACCTGTGTCTCAGGATCACCGAACCGAACATTGTATTCCAGAAGTTTAGGGCCTTTGGCCGTAATCATTAAGCCTAAAAACAGTACGCCGGTAAATGGAGTTCCTCTTTGGCGCATAACTGAAAGCGTCGGCTGAGCAATCGTATCGATAACTTCCTGTTCTAACGCTTTGGTCCAGAAAGGAGGTGGAGAATAAGTCCCCATTCCACCTGTATTTAACCCCATATCCCCGTCGAGCGCTCTCTTGTGATCCTGAACGGGAGTCATCGGGAGGGCCTTTTCACCGTCGCAAAAGCACAGCAGGCTGACCTCCTGCCCCTCCAAAAATTCTTCAACCACGACCTTGTCTCCAGCAGCACCGAAGGCCCCACCCATAATGGTCTCGATGCCTTCAAACGCCTCTTCCAGTGTAGCTGCCACAATGACCCCTTTACCTGCCGCCAAACCATCCGCTTTAATGACAATCGGGGCGCCGGTTTCTCTAATATATCTTTCTGCTTCACTCTTCTCGGTAAAAGTCCGGTAGTCTGCTGTCGGAACCTTCGCCTGTACCATAATTTCCTTGGCAAAGGCTTTGCTGCTTTCAAGCGTTGCTGCCGCTCCGGACGGGCCAAAAACTCTGAGTCCTGCAGCCTGAAAAGCGTTGACAATTCCCAGACTAAGTGGTTCCTCAGGACCAATAATCGTAAGATCAATCCCTTCATCCTTGGCGAAGTCAACCAAAGCGTTAAGTTCATTGGCCTTGATCGGAACATTCCATTGCGCTGTTCCTGCGTTACCCGGAGCTACAAAGAGTTTCTGACAAAAAGGACTCTGATTGATTTTCCAGGCAAGGGCATGCTCTCTTCCTCCTGAGCCTACAAGCAGAATTTTCTTCCCGTTATTTTGACATCCAGACAAGTCAGCCATCCTTTTTCCACCTCAATAAGTAATATTTATTCTTAGTGCTCAAAATGTCTTCTTCCGGTATGGAGAATAATCATTCCAAGCCTGTTGGCTGTTTCAATCACTTCTTTGTCCCGAATGGAACCACCGGGATGAACAATAGCTTTGATCCCATGGGAATGAGCCAGTTGGACCGTATCCGGAAACGGGAAGAAAGCATCCGAAGCCATATAGGCACCCTGTGCTTTTTCTGCAGCCTGCTCAAGCGCAATTTTGGCCGAGCCGACCCTGTTCATCTGGCCGGCTCCGACACCAATGACCTGCCTTTTCGTTGAAATAACAATCGCATTGGACTTGACATGCTTGCAGGCTTTCCAGGCAAACTCCAGTTCAGCCAGATCATCTTCGGTCGGCTTGGCTTCCGTGACGACTTCCCATTCGGCAGGCGGTGTCGTTCCTTCATCCTCATCCTGAACCAGGAAACCACCATTTACCGTACGGATTTTCCAGCCCCGCGTCTTACAGCACGCTTCCCTGCCAACTGCAAACAAACGAAGGTTAACTTTTGCAGCCAAAATTTCTTTCGCCCGCGGGCTAAAATCTGGAGCAATGACCACTTCGTAAAATTTCTCTTTAATCGCTTCAGCTGTGGCTTCATCTACCACACGGTTAAGTGCAATAATTCCGCCGTACGCCGAGACCGGATCCGCTTCCAGTGCTCTTTGATAAGCTTCCAGCAGTGAGTTTCCAAGCGCAACACCACATGGATTGGTATGTTTAATGATCACACAGACGATCTTGTCATATTCCGCAGCAATCTTCCACGCTGCGTCCATGTCCATCCAGTTATTGTAGGACAGCTCCTTGCCCTGAAGCTGCTGGCCATAGGCAAGTGTCCCCTTCCCAGCCTCTGGGTCCGCGTAAAAGGCCGCCTGCTGCCCGGGATTTTCTCCATAGCGAAGATCCTGCACCTTAGCCGCCACTACACGGAGATGCTGCGGAAAAGAGGCTTTTGTATCGATTTGACCTTCCAGATATCCGGCAATCAGACGGTCATATTCCGCCGTATGCGCAAACGCTTCGGCTGCAAGTTCTTTGCGCAAGGCCAATGGGATGCCACCGTTCTCCCTGAGGCTCTCAAGCACCCTGCCGTAGTTTTCCGGATTGACGATAATAGTTACTCTGTTGTGATTTTTCGCAGCCGAACGGACCATGGTCGGTCCGCCGATATCAATATTCTCGATCGCTTCTTCGAAGGTAACCCCTTCTTTAGCAATTGTTTCTCTGAAAGGGTAGAGATTTACGCAAACTAAATCGATAAAATCGATTCCGTTTTCCGCGCACTGAGCCCGGTGTTTCTCAGTATCAATGGCGAGGATTCCGCCGTGAATCTTCGGATGGAGGGTTTTAACCCTGCCATCAAGGATTTCCGGAAACCCTGTAATTTCACTTACATAACGAACAGGAATATCCGCTTCTTTCAATGTCTTATACGTACCACCTGTTGAAATCAGTTCAAAGCCCTCGGCAACAAGGCCTCCGGCAAATTCTACGATACCTGTTTTGTCTGAAACACTGATCACTGCTTTTTTCACCATCATGTCAACCCCCTATCATCATTCCTCGGAGACTTCCTCAGAACAATCCTAAAATTATCCTTTAGAACCCCGAATAATCCTTAAATGCGCCGATACATTCGTGCCAGCTCAACCCTAAATCTTATACATCCTGGCGGCATATTTCTCGTAATACTGCATTGTCTTGCAGCTCCTTGCTTTACAAGAAATCTGCTCGCCATTTATGATAATTTAGGGTTGACAAGGTACTCGCAATTATGAATCTCTGAGGACAATCACTCTTCTTCCCTCTCTTTTTATCTTCCCATTCACAATAAGTCTGACTGCCTCTGGATAGATGGTGTGCTCAACTTTCAGAATTCTTGCAGCCAGCTGATCGGCATCATCCTCAGCAAAAACCGGCACCGCCTCCTGCAGGATAATCGGTCCAGAATCCATTCCCTCGTCCACAAAATGCACCGTGCAGCCGCTGACTTTAACACCATATTCTACTGCCTGTTTTTGGGGATGTAAGCCAGGAAAAGACGGCAGCAGCGAAGGATGGATGTTCAGAATGGGATATTTGGCCCTGCGGATAAAATCCGGGCTTAACACCTGCATGTAACCGGCCAGAATCAGCAGTTCCGTATCAATGACTTCAAGCCAGTTTAAGATATCCGTTTCCTGAGAGTTCTTGTCCGCATAGCTTTCCCTCGGAAAGGTACGGATCTGAATACCGGATTTTTCTGCCCTAACCAGAGCTTTTGCGTCTATTTTATTCGAACCTACGCCCACAAATTCTACAGGAAGCCGTCCATCCTGCCATTCGTCCAACAAGGCCTGCAGGTTGCTGCCACGCCCTGAAGCGAGTACGGCAACTTTCATCGATAACTCACTCCTTGTCCAGAAATCACACTGCCTATCCTGACCGGCTCTTCCCCGTTTCCAACCAGAATATCCATGGCCTGTTTTTCATTTTCAGGATGAATGACCAGGACAAAGCCAATTCCCATATTAAACGTCCTTAACATCTCCGGATCTTCAACCTTGCCAAGTTTCTGCATCAATTGAAATACCGGCGGAATTTGCCATGCAGAAGTGACAATCTCCGTTCCAAGTCCGGACGGCAGAATCCTTGGAATATTTTCAGTCAAACCGCCGCCGGTAATATGTACCATACCGGGAACAGCCATCTTATCCAGAAGGGCCAGCACTGACTTTACATAGATCCTGGTCGGGATAATCAGTACCTCCCCGAGTGGCCTCCCGAGTTCCGGGAACACCTTGTCAAGCGGGTATTCCGCAAAAATCTTGCGGACAAGAGAAAAGCCGTTGCTATGCAGTCCGCTGGACTTCAGACCTAAAAGGATATCCCCTTCGCGGATGTCCGAACCGTCGATCAGCTTGTCCCGGTTCACCGCACCGACAGCAAAGCCGGCAATATCATATTCTTCTTCAGCGTAAAAGCCGGGCATCTCAGCAGTTTCGCCGCCAATGAGTGCACAGCCTGCCAGACGGCAGCCTTCAGCCACACCGCCTACGATGGAGGCAATTCTTTCCGGAACCAGCTTTCCTACCGCAAGATAATCGAGGAAAAACAATGGCTCGGCACCCTGGACCAGAACATCATTCACGCACATCGCAACAGCGTCCTGGCCGATGGTATCATGCTTATCCAACTGAAAAGCCAGGCGCAATTTTGTTCCGACACCATCCGTACCGGAAACCAGCACGGGGTCAGAATATTTCTGCAGATCCAGGCTGAACAATCCGCCAAATCCGCCGAGTCCCCCTAAAACTCCGGGCCGCCAGGTTGCAGCTACTGCAGGCTTAATTTTCTCCACAGCTTCATTTCCGGCCTGGATATCCACACCGGCATCTTTATAGGTAATTCCCATGATTACTCCCCCTAACGGTTCGTTTAACACTCCATGTCTTCTTTAGAGAACTTCTTCGGAACAGTGGTCGGATAATCACCGTTAAAACAGGCCAGGCAAACTGGATCACTGCCTAAAGCCTTTTTCAGCCCTTCCTCCGACAGATAGTACAGGGTGTCCGCTCCTACAAACTTACGAATTTCATCAATGTTCATTTGATTGGCAATCAATTTTTCCCTTTCAGCTGTATCGATGCCATAATAACAGGAATACTTCACCGGAGGTGAGCTGACCAGTAGATGAACCTCCTTGGCGCCGCATCCTTTGACCATCTCGACGAGCTTGGAGCTCGTTGTCCCTCTGACAATCGAATCATCAATCATCACAACCCTACGTCCGCGGATGACCTGTTTGTTGGCATTCAGCTTAATCCGGACAGCAACTTCTCTTAACTCCTGCGTTGGCTGAATGAACGTCCGTCCAACATACCTGTTTTTGAGCAGCCCCTCCTCAAAAGGGATACCCAGCGTTTGGGCATAGCCCAGAGCGGCCGGCGTCCCGGAGTCTGGAACCGGAATAATCACATCAGCCTCAATCGGACATTCTTTCGCCAGCTGAACACCCATTTGCCTCCTGCTTTCCCAGACATTCAGATTATCCAGCGTACTGTCAGGCCGTGCGAAATAAATATATTCAAAAGAACAGGGAGCAATCCGTTCCTGCGGCGTACCCAAACGGGTATGAAGTCCTGTTTCGTCAATTGTCACGACTTCTCCTGGTTTAACGTCCCTGACAAATTCCGCGCCGATCGTATCAAGTGCACAGCTTTCCGAAGCAAAACAGTACCGTTCTCCCAAACGTCCGATGCACAAGGGCCTCAGACCATGGGGATCTCTCGCCCCGACAATTTTGTCTTCAGCCATAATTAGCAGTGCATAGGCTCCTTTGATGTCAATCATCGTTTTGATAATTGCATCTTCCAGGCTATGCCTGCGGTAACGTGCAATCATATTCAGAATGACTTCGCTGTCAATGGTTGTCTGAAAGACTGTTCCCTGACTGCCAAGTTCTTGTCTGATTTCTACGGCGTTCGTCAGATTCCCATTATGTGCGAGCGCCATCATCCCATTCTGAAAGTGAACAACCAGCGGCTGTGCATTCGATAACAGACTTGAACCCGTTGTTGAATACCGGACATGTCCGATCGCCATTTTCCCTTGCAGACCTGCAAGCAAATCAGGCGAAAATACCTCGGATACCAAGCCCATTCCTTTTTCTACAACGATTTTTCTTCCATCGGAAACAGCAATCCCCGCACTTTCCTGTCCCCTATGCTGCAGCGCATAAAGGCCATAATAAGTCAGACGGGCAATTTCCTTTTCAGGAGCAAAAATTCCGAAGAGACCACACTCCTCTTTGGGCTTGTCATCCCAGAACAAATCCACAGTCAAGGACTCCTTTCATCTACTGTCATATACTGTCTCTGTCCCTAGCAATTATGTTTTAGTATCGTATTTTAGTGATCGCTTTAAGCATTTTCTACGGCGTTCTTCAGACGGGTATATACTTCGGCATACGCTTCTTCAATCTTGCCGAGATCGCGGCGGAAACGGTCCTTATCCAGCTTTTCTCCGGTATCTTTGTCCCAGAAGCGGCAGGTGTCCGGAGAAATCTCATCTCCGAGCATAACTTTACCGTCAATCAGACCAAACTCCAGCTTGTAGTCAACCAGATCAATCCCAGCCTTGGCAACAATTTTGTTCATAAGCTCATTGACCTTCAAAGCAATTTCTTTCATTTTGTTGATTTGTTCGATCGTTGCCCATCCCATCGCAATCGCATGGGTTTCATTAACCATCGGATCACCGAGCGCGTCATCCTTGTAATAAAGCTCAAGTACAGGAGAAGCCAGAGGATAACCCTCTTCTTTGCCAACCTTCTTCACGAGACTGCCGGCTACAATATTACGGACAACGATTTCCAGCGGAACCATCTGCAGGCGGCGAACAATTTGTTCTCTGTCATTTAAAAGCTCAACAAAATGTGTATCCACGCCGTTTCTTTGAAGATAGGAAAACATCATTGCGGACATCTTATTGTTGATGATCCCTTTATCAACAATGGTGCCCTTTTTTATCCCGTTAAAGGCAGTTGCATCATCTTTATACTCGACCCAGAAAACATTTTTGTCATTCGTATCATAGATTTTTTTGGCTTTGCCTTCATACAGCATTGCAAGCTTTTCCATATCATAACCCTCCAGTATTCAATGTCTAAATTAACACCGATATTCAATTTTAATCGTTTAATAAACCGTTTATTTCAGTAGCCCGACTCTGCGGAAAATATAGTCAATGTTTTTCGTATGATACTCATAATCAAACAGCGCATCGACTTCTTCTTTGGTTAGGAACTGCATGATCTCAGCATCCTGAAGCACATAATCCTTAAACGGTACTTTGGTGTCCCAGGCTCTCATTGCATTTTTTTGTACCAACGCGTAGGATGTCTCCCTGCTCATGCCCTTATCAACCAGCGATAGCATAACCCTTTGGGAAAAGATCAGGCCATAGACCTTTTCAATGTTTGTCATCATCTGTTCCGGGGACACTCTTAATCCTTCCAAAGTCTGAATCATCTTATGCAGCATATAATCCAGTGCAATGGTGCTGTCAGGAAGGATCACGCGTTCAGCTGAGGAATGGGATATATCTCTTTCATGCCAGAGTGCGACATTTTCAAAAGCGACCTGAGCATTTCCGCGGATTAGGCGGGCCATTCCGCAAATTCTTTCCGAAATAACCGGGTTTTTCTTATGCGGCATCGCTGAAGAGCCTTTTTGTCCCTTGCCAAAAGGTTCTTCCACCTCGTGGACGTCCGTCCGCTGCAGATTACGAATCTCGGTCGCAATCTTATCAAGTGAAGAAGCGATTCCGGCCAACACACCTACATAGAATGCATGCCTGTCCCGCTGGATAATCTGGGTTGATACTGGAGCCGGCTTTAAGCCCAGGCTCTCACAGACCCATTCTTCCACGGCAGGATCAACGTTCGCAAACGTGCCAACTGCACCTGAAACCTGGCCTACCCGGATCTCTTCGCGCGCATATTTCAGCCGCTCTTTCTGCCGTTTCATTTCGTCATACCAAAGTGCGAATTTCAGGCCGAATGTAATCGGTTCGGCATGAATCCCGTGTGATCTTCCCATTTGCAGCGTATCTTTGTATTCGAGGGCTTTTCTGCCCAAAACATCAATCAGCTTATCCATCTTCTCGAGCAGGATATCGGAAGCCTCAACCAGCTGCAGTGAGAGCGATGTATCCAGTACATCGGAAGAGGTCAGTCCAAGATGGATATATTTAGCTTCATCGCCGACGTTTTCAGCGACATTGGTCAAAAAGGCCAGAACGTCATGCTGGGTGACTTCTTCAATTTCCTTGACCCTGTCCCAGGAAAAAGCGGCCTTCTGACGAATCACTTCGACAGCCTCTTGCGGGATCTTTCCTTTTTTCGCCCATCCTTCGCAGGCTGCAACTTCTATCTTCAGCCATAGCGTTAGACGGTATTCATCTTTCCATATTCTCCCCATAGCGGGAAGCGTATACCTTTCTATCACAGAAATTCTCCTTTATCTTAATATTTTCTAAACTTTCAGTTTATCCTGAAGCGCACTATCCTTGGCTTCAACATCTGCTGCCATTTTTTGTCTAAAAGCTTTTAGCTGGTTCTGCAGTTCCAGATCAGCTATCGCCAGCATTTCTACAGCTAAAAGCGCTGCGTTGCGGGCACCGTTGATCCCGACCGTGGCGACCGGGATGCCCGGAGGCATTTGCACAATCGCATAAAGCGCATCGACCCCCTCCAAAGCGCCACTCTTGATCGGGACACCAATAACAGGGAGCGTCGTGGCTCCGGCGATCACACCTGGAAGATGCGCGGCCATACCGGCTCCGGCAATAATCACTTTTCCTCCCTGCTTCTCAAAACTTTCCACCCATTCCACGGTTCTTTTCAGCGTGCGGTGAGCAGAAGATATTTTCATTTCAAAGGGTACTGAAAATTGCTGCAGAATTTTTGCTGCTTCCTCCATGATGGAAAAATCAGAATCGCTGCCCATGATTACACCAACAGAGATCATTCGTTCATTTCCTCCTTTAGATGCTTTTTCTTATTTGTGAGCAGAAATAATCACAAATCCACAATAATTATCTGCAATAAATTCTAAACATATTTTACCCGACAACAAATACAGGGTCAATCAGAATCCGAACATTATTTTGTTTTTTTGTTCTAATGTTCGGAATATAACCAAAATAAGAGACCTCCCACAGCAATGCTACGAAAGGTCTCCCTATCGTGTTCATACATTTAGGCCTTGGATATTCATATTCTTGCCGCCTTCGTTCCAATTTTCGTAGAGAAATAATACTTCATCAATGATCCACAATGCTGGTGATCATCGTAGATAAATGCTTGGATAAATCTAGGTCATCTGGATTGTCCAGGGCCTGATCGCCTTGAGCAATTACCCTGACCACCGGTCTTGTTGGCAAAATAGGGTTTTGTTTGATAACAACACCGCGCAAACCATTGCTAAGCTCTATACCGGTTCCTACCGGATACGGCGCCACAGACTGAGCAAAAATGCAAACGATTTCAGGGTCAAACTGCAGCCCCGAATGAACAATGACATATTCGTATGCCAGGTAAGGCGGCATTGCATCGCGATAAGGACGCTTGCTGGTCAAAGCCTCATACACGTCGGCAACAGAGGCAATCCTGGCGTATTCATGAATTTCATTCTCTCTTAGCCCCCTGGGGTAGCCTCCGCCCTTCCATTTTTCATGATGCTGCAGCGCAACATGGGCAGATAGGATGCTGAAATCGCGGTTTCCGCGGATATATTCGTAACCATATAGCGGATGGGCCTTAATCTGCTGGAATTCTTCTTCTTCCAATTTACCTTTTTTGTTCAGAATTTCTTTCGATATTTTTGTTTTTCCGATGTCATGCATCAGAACTCCCATCCCAAGCTCCAAAAGCTGATTTTGCGCAAAGCCTTTGCCGATTCCGAGCATCAAAGCCAAGACTGTGGTATTGATCGAATGATGATATGTATATTCGTCGTAGCCATTAATATCAGTCAGATTACTGAGGATATCAGAACTGTGCAACAAATCCTGAACAAGATTCAGAACCGCATAACGGACTGAATCCGCATCTATCTCCGCCTCCGGATTTTTCTCCAGTTCATCGGTAACCCCCCGAACCGCATTATAGGCAATTTCTTTGGTCTTGTCCGTAATGGCATAACCGATTTCAATATCTTGAAATCGTTCATCTTGAATGAATACCATATCGTAGCCGATATCTTTAAGCTTTGACAGATAATTCTTATCGAGTGCGACTCCTTCACCGAGAAGGATCCTACCGTAGGAGTTTCTTATCGGTTTGGCCAACAAAGATCCTTCCTGAACATATTTGATATTGACTAACCTCATGTGTACTCCTTGTTATCAAGATTAAGGGTGCTTTGACTGGTGTAATTATACCATTAAAATGACGATGAAACCAAGACATTTGTATCCTGCGCGAGCATTGTCTTATACTTATTATACACGTAGAAAAAAGCTGCTGCAGACACCTTGAACTGCACCCTGTCAAGTAGACAGATGAAAAAGTAAAACCGTTTTCACTGGACTCCGTCAGAATGGGGTCCAGTTTTTTTATGCAATGTTTTCAAGCAACTGGCGGTAAGTCATTGGAGACATTCTGTTCAGCTTCTTTTGCCGGCGTTCGTAATTGTAGAAATAAATGTAACTCTCAATGGCTGCTACCAGGCTGTCGCAATCCTTGAATTTGCCAAGGTAGTACATTTCGCATTTCAGAATGCCCCAGAACCCTTCAATGGGACCGTTGTCGATGCAGCGCCCCACGCGCGACATGCTTTGTATCATTCCCGCCTTGTCTAGTCTGGTCTTGAATCGCTTACTTGTATATTGAAGGCCCCGGTCACTATGAAAAATTGGGTGGGCATTCGGGTATTTAGCAACAGCCAAATCAAAGGTGTCAAAAACGAGCTGGTTATTGTTACTACGGCTTATGGCAAAAGATATAACGCTTTTGTCTTTAAGGTCGAGGATTGCGCTCAAATAAAGCTTTGCATTATCTCCGTACTTAAATTCTGTGACATCCGTCAGCCACTTCTCGTTAAGCTTTTCTGCCGTGAAATTACGGTTCAGAATGTTCTCTGCCGTAACTTCCGGCGTAGAACGTCGGTATTGTGGACGTTTCCTTCGAATAATAGCTTTTAAGCCCACCAATTGGGCAAGCCGGTATATACGCTTGTAGTTGTATCCGGCCTCATATCTGGCATTGAGTTCATCTGCCAGTCGCCTGTAGCCGTATATCCCGTTAAATTCAGCGTAGAGATATCCAAGTTTGTGAAGCAGATCTTCGTTCTCATACTCACGGGCGCTCTTACTGCGGTGGAGCCATTTATAATAGGATGACCTGTTCAGGTCTAATATCCTACAAACGTTCTCTACTGGGTATGCTTCTTTTTCATGCAGTTCCTTTATAGCCAGGTAAAGACTTTCCTGTCGAACGCCGCTTAGCCCCGCCTCCCTTCGATCTCTCCGACCTTTTTTAATACAGCAATCTCCATTTCTTTCTGTTTGTTCTCAGCTTTGAGCATCTTGTTTTCTGCTCGGAGACGGTCAACCTCAGTCATTTCATCCAGTGACTTGCTTTTACCACGCTTGTCGATAAGGCCATTTACACCTTTTTCCTCATACTTTCGTACCCAACTATATATCTGCTGGTAGGATACCCCATACTTCTCGGCTGCTGCGTCATAGTCCTTACCTTTGGCTATGCAATAACTGACAATTTCTATCCGCTCCTCTAACATGGTCACACGTCCTTTGGTCATATAGCTCTCTCTCCCTTGGCCTCCGGTAGCCCCAAAATCTTTATGACCATTATACAATGTTATCCAATCTTGGAGTTGCTTCTTACTGCGGATGCTATATCTTTTACATATCTCCACTTGGCTTCCTTCGCCCCGGAGGTGCGCCTCTACTGCTGTATTTTTTAGTTCCACGCTGTATCTATTGTTCGTATGTCCAATTGCCAGTCCTGATGGACCCATGGCCTCATAATTGGCTATCCATTGTTGAAAGCTGGCCTGACGTACTCCATATTCCTGCGCTAGGCTTTTCTGACTTCCTTCTCCTCGCTTGTATTTTTCTACTGCTTCCAATTTCTTGTCATAACTAATTCCTCTTCTTCCCATAGAAAAACTCCCCTTTGCGTAGTCCTGAATTTTTATTATTTCAGGTGTCTACTCAAAGGGGAGCATATCACCTTTGTCTGAGCAGCTTTTTTTGTTATTCATTATTTGAGATATTTCTTCTATCACATATCCATTTTATTCTCAAGCAAGTAAGCGGAGACACCAAAGAAAACGGCACCCAGCACCACCTGAATCAAAATTTGAATCGAAAGAAATGTATAACTTGGCACTCCTGGACCGATCATCGAATTGGCATTAAAGATATCTGCTGTCAACGTGTTTGTTATGGCACTATCAGCCCAGGCTAACAGCATAAAGATGATGAAGCTGATCAAACCGCCGAATTTCCTCTCAGCAAGAATGCTCTTACGAATGGATATGGCAGCATAGATCATTAAAAACAGGCCCACAATCGATACAAACATCATCAACAGACTCACTGTAAAATAAGAAGTCAGATTAACCCCTTCCAGGTGAACTTGACTGATGACCTCAGAAAAGAGATCACTCCCGACCAAAGTCCGCAGAGGTTCTCCATAAAACCCTATAAAATTTCCCGCAAGCAGCAGAATATAGACCAGTAGAAACAGTAATCCTTCCAATATTGCAGTAATAACCTTGCTCCCAAGGATCTTGTAGCCAGTGTTCGGCGTCAGCATAAACATATACCCCGTCTTATGATCAAGATCGCGGCTGTACATCATAATCACATCAATAATATACAGCACAAAAAAGATGCCAAGTATTCCCGAAAAAAATGCCCCCAGTACGATCATCTGTTCTTCGGGTGTATGCGCACCGATTTGTAGCTTCACCAAAACAAATGCATTCAGGATCAGGACAATGGCCATAAAAATGCCCAACACCCTCCATTTTCGGATAAATTCATATTTAATCAGATTAACCATGGTAAACCTCCTTATACAATGCCTCAATTGAACAGGATTTCTCCAGTCTGAATTTTTCCGCGTCACCAGCCAAGACGACCGTTCCGTGATCCAGGAAAATTACTTCATCCAGAACCGTTTCCAATTCACTGACCAGATGGCTGGAAATGATCACTGCACAGTCATCACAGAACGCACCCATGATCATCTTTATAATTTTTTCCCTGGAAATCGGGTCGATTCCATTCAGAGGTTCGTCCAGCAGATATAGCCTGGCCTTCCGGGCCATCGTCACGGACAGCTTGAGTCTGGCTTTCATGCCTGTAGACAGGCTGCTGACCTTCATATCTTCCTGCAACTCCATAAAGGTTAAATATTCCAGTGCTTTATTCCGGTCAAAGTCTTCATACATGTCGGCATAAAAATCAAGGATCCTATTAATTTTCATCCAGCCGAACAGATAATCATCCGTCGGCATAAAAGCCGTGCATTTTTTGGTTTCCGCTCCGATCGGATGACCGTTAACAGTCATTCTGCCGGAGGTTGGCTTAAAAAGTCCCGCAGCAATCTTGAAAAAGGTAGTCTTCCCACTGCCGTTAGGCCCGAGCAGCCCGTATACTTTGCCCTCTTCAATCTCCAGATCCAGGTCGTGCAGTGCCTTGTTCCGAAAAAATCCTTTGCTGACATTTTCAGCAATCAATACAGATGTCATTGAACAGCCTCCTTATCCAGCCTGCTTTTTATCAGCGCTATCATTTCATTGGATGAGAATCCGAGTTCCTGCATCCCTTTGACAAAATTCCTAATCATCTCTTCGGCCATTTCCCTCTTCATATTTTCCACCTTTTCTTTGGATTCTGTGATAAATGTCCCGACTCCCCGCTTCGTAAATGTGATGCCTTCCCGTTCCAGCTCCCCAAAAACCCGTACCATGGTATTGGGATTCACATTTAGGTTCTGGGCATATTCCCTCGCAGAAAGCAGCTTCTCCCCTAAGTCCAGTTTGCCATGGATAATATCCTTTTTAATATGGTTCATGATCTGAACATAGATGGGTACATTGTTTTCAAAATTCACATGCTCACCTCTATTCACAGTACTAGTTTACTATTTATATAGTACACTAGAACAGCAAGCCTGTCAAGCGATTCTCCGCGAATGATTCAATGGCCGTCAAAAAAACCGATTAACATTGCTGAAGATCGGTCTTTCCAGATAAGATATAATTAAGATGTAGTTTATGAACCTATTTAGCTTGCAGTTGTCTATCACTTTGCATGATGTGGTTTAGAACCCATTTAAAGATAAAATTGAATATTCTTCTGTCCGCTCTAACATTTTCTTCCACTCCTTTTTATGTTTAAACAACGCGTATAAAGATCATAATTCTTTATAAGTGTCAAATCCCCTTCCGTTGAATTTTGCACGTCAGATTAAGGTATACGAAAACATGAAAACCAAGTCTAAAAAATATAATAATTGAAATGATAGGAGAGCTATTGATAGGAGAATTATGGACAATCTTGAGCAGATTATCGCGTCACAGCAAGAAGATATGATCAAATCCCTCCAGAAATGTCTCAGAATCAAAAGCATTACAGGCCAGCAAGATGGGGTCATCGAAGTTTTGGAATTCTATCTCGGTCTCGCTCAGAAAATGGGCTTTAATGCCTCTAATTTGGATAACCTGGGTGGGATCATCGAATTCGGGCAGGGAGATAAGACCATTGGCATGATCGTCCATCTGGACACAGTTCCCGAGGGAACCGGCTGGAATCATCCCCCTTTCGAAGGATATCTTCAGGATGAAAAAATCTTTGGGCGGGGAGCAATTGATGATAAAGGACCGGCGATCGCCGTGCTCTATGCGCTGAATGCAGTCAAAACGGCCGGAATCCATCCCTATTGCAAAGTACAGATCATTATTGGTCTGGACGAGGAAAATGTCTGGAATACGACGCCTAAACTGCTCGAAAAAATTAAAGAACCGGATTTTTCTTTTGTGCCTGATTCCGTGTTTCCGGTTGTCTGTGCCGAAAAAGGACTACTCTGGCTGGAGTTGAAAAAAGAATTCCGGAAAGATACAAATCAGCTGGACGGCCAGCAGGGCCATAAGAACCGGCAGAGCCTGCAGAATTACCAGAACCGACAAAACGGGCGCTCTTCCATGACAGTGAAACAGCTTTCCGGCGGAGCAGATTCCCTGAATATTGTCCCTGACTTTTGCGAGGCAGTCCTGACTGCTGATCTGAGTCAGGTCCAAAGTGTCCGCCAGGCGTTAAAAACTTTTCTTGCTGAGACCGGGTATGACCTTCAAGCTGAGGAGCACGAGGAAGGACTCAAGCTTATTTCCCGCGGTAAGTCCGTCCATGCCTTTAACTGTCAGGAAGGCAGCAATGCAATCTCCCAGCTCATCGTATTTCTCAGCAGGCTCCATATTGATGAAGATCAAAAAAACTTTATCAGGCTCTATGCTGAGAAAATTGGCATGCAATGCTTTGGCGAAGCCCTGGGCCTTTATCTTGAGGATAAGCTGACCGGGAAGCTTACGTTAAGCCCCGGTTATATCCGGATGGATCCGGCTTCCGTCAACCTGAAAATGGATCTGCGCTTTCCGTCCGGCCATCACCTGAAGGAAGTCCGGTCTCTTGTGGAATCAGCATTCGCTGTTTTCCAGGCAGATCTTGCGGTTTTGGATGCGCTCGAGTCTTTGAATTTCCCAGAGGATGACCCGCATATTCGTAAACTGATTCAGGTATACCAGGATCATACCGGAGACAAAGAAGCCCATCCCCTTGGGATGGGCGGTACTACCTTTGCCAAAGCATTTCAGCGGGCGGTTGCGTTTGGTCCTTCCTTCCCCGGAATGCCCAAAATTGAGCACCAGCCGGATGAATATATCGGAACGGATCATCTGATTAACTGCACGGAGATTTATGCCCGGGCGATCGTCGAACTAACCCGGTGAACCAATGTATCTCAGCTTCCCTGCAGGTGAATGCTCCCTTGATTGGCATGCCCGAATCCTTTTTTCGTTTGCATCTAAAAAAAGCGAATTACAAGATATTTCCCTGTGAATCGATAATGACTTCGTCGTACGGCACCGAAATGCCGGCCTGGACCATGGCTGTTTTTACAGCCCGTATAATCCCGGAACAACATGGTACATCCATTCGGACCACCTTGATACTCTGCGGATGATTGATTCTGATGATTTCCGTGATCTTTTCCGTGTAATAATCATTATCATCAAGTTTGGGACAGCCAATCAGCGTGATTCTGTCCTTCATGAACTTCTCATGGAAAGAAGCATAGGCATAGGCAGTACAGTCCGCCGCAATCAGCAGATCAGCATTTTGCAGGTAAGATGCCTGCGCGTTAATCAGATTCAGCTGAACCGGCCATTGCCTGAGTTCCGAAGGGCGTTCAGCCCCGATGTCTCCGGAATCCTGTTTTTTCTGGTCAGCGGGTATTTTTTTGATCATTGCGGCCATGGTGCCTGGGCAGGAACAGCCGGATTTTTCTTTCTTTCGGGTGAGTTTCGCTTTAACCAGCTCTTCATTATAGTCTGCGGCTTCTCTTTCGATAATCTGAATTGCACCTGTCGGACATTCCGGCAGGCAGTCGCCGAGTCCGTCACAATATGCATCACTGACCAGAACGGCTTTATCATGAACAAGCTGCAACGCGCCTTCATGACAGGCGTTTACACACAGTCCGCAGCCATTGCACTTTTTCTGATCGATTTCGATAATCTTTCTAATCATTTTTATCACCTTTTTCCTTGATTTTCTGTTATTTGGCGTATCTTTACTCTAGCGCAATAATGATTAAAAATCGGTAACCTGCGTTACAACAACTCCGATAATAAACACCAAATAAAGACAAGAAAGTCAATTCAAAAAGGACCTGGCATCAAAAAATGATCGTTATAACTTCTTCTTGATTTCTTCGTAGCGGCGAAACCATTCAGGAAATACTTTTTTGAATTGGACAGGCTTAAAATTGTCTTTCCGGACCAGAATATGTTTCGTGGTTCCTTCAGCGCAGACTTCACTGCTGCCGTTAACAACCTTGTAGCCGTATACCGTCCACAAACCCTGATTTTCTTCGACCCAGGTTTTCACAAACACACGCTCACCGTAGTGTACCGCTTTTTTATAGGTTACTTCGACTTGATAGACCGGAGCATAATACCCGGCTTCTTCCATATCCAGATAATGATACCCGGCATCTTCGACCAGCTGGCATCTTCCGAGTTCAAACCATTTCAGATAGTTGGCGTGGTAGATTACGCCCATCATATCGGTGTCGGCATAACTTACCTGGATTTCTTTTGTCGAAATCAAATATGGTTCCATTTCTTTCTCCTATTCTCAACTTTTCATATTTGACAGCTATATTTGACAGCTAATCATCAGATATCTGTTATTTACTTTTCTTTTTAGCCTCCAGCATTTCAACCACCTTTTGAATCCGATCCATTCTGGTTTCCATTTTCTTGGCACTGGTGATCCACAGGACATAGTCTTTCTTGTGCGTATACGAGAGGTTCTCAAAGAATGCCAAAGCATTCGGAGCCTCCTGCATCTGTACCAGTAAGTCTTCGGGTACCTCGATCGTACGTTCATGCTCGTCTTTTTCAACTTCGACATTTACCAGATCTCCGGGTCGCTTCCCAATCTTACTGCGTATAGCCTGCGTCAAGCCAAGCAAAAAAACTCCATTCATTCTGACGATTGACCCCTGATATTCCACCCCATCAAAGGTAGCTTTTACTTTTACCCGTCTAGCGCCAAATGCCGTCTCAACGTCAAAGGGAATTTCGACATATGCCCCGTCAAGGCCTTCACGTTTTTTGATTTCCGTAATAAACTTCTGTTTCATCTGTTCACCCCGGTTCAAAGTTCCATGGAGATCCGTTCGCGAAAAAGCAGGAAATATTTTCTTTCGGCTGCGTCATAATCGCTGCCTTAATACAGTCTATTTTAGCAAGAAAACGCAACCAGATCAAAATGTTGTGAAAGGATGGTTGGAAAAATGAAACGTCATCACTGGTTTATACTTCCTCTGGTTTTTGTTTTGATCTTCCAGCTGCCGGTACCGCTTTTGGGTGCTGATATGGGAACGCCTCAGACAGGTTCGGCGGAAACAAAAATCTCCCTGGAACAAGCCTTGCAGATTGTCAAACAAAATTTTGAAATTCCTAAAGAACTGACCGAGTTTACTTCAAGCTTCAGCAATTATCAGTCCCGTCAGGTTTGGTCGCTGGACTGGAACACTTCCGGCAGCCCCGGTGGTAATTTTTCAGCCCAGGTCGACGCTGTCAGCGGAGAAATTCTGTCCATATATTCCTGGCAGTCTGTCCAGGGCAATCAGGCCTATACACTTCCGCGGATAACCCCGGAACAGGCCAGGCAAGTCGCGGAAGCTACTGTCCAAAAATTAACCGGGCCGAAATATGCCAAATTGAAATTCCTCGAGAATAAGGCGATTGTTCCGATCAATCTCTATGGCGAGACCATTTACAGCTACAATTGGCAGCGGTTTGAAAACGGCATCCCGTTTCAGGGCAACCTAGTCAGTGTACAGGTGAGTGCTTCGAGCGGCAAGGTCACTGCTTATAACATCATCTGGAATGATTTTAAGATCCCTGAAGTGAATAATATCATCAATGCCGGGCAAGCAACTGAATACTTTAATACCGCTAAACTTCTGGAACTGCAATACTTTTTGGCACCGGCTTATAAGCCATTGATCACAGCACAAAATAGTGAGAAAGTCCAGCTGGTTTATACCCTGAAAAATGGTGGAACAATCGATGCATTCACCGGAAAACCCTTGGTCCTGAACTCCGGTCAATGGCTGTTTACGAATGACCGGGCACTCGGCGGAATGGGTTCGGCTGAAAGCGCAGCCAAATCTGTTCCTTTAACGCCGCAGGAACAAAAGGAAATCGTCGAAAATGCGAAGCTTTTAACCAGGGAAAAAGCGATTGCGGCCGTCAAGCAGTGGGTGGAAATCCCTTCGAACGTTACATTGAAAAGCATCAATCTTTACCAGGACTACAGTCTACGCGGCGGAAAGGTATGGTCCTTTGAATGGGGAACCCCAAGCGGTCCCCGGGCCCAAACGATTAATGCCAGGGTCAATGCAGCCAGCGGCGAATTAATCTCTTTCTCTGTTTACTCCTCTTCCGCAAACGCCGACGGAAGCCTGAATGCGATTACTAGCGAACAGGCCCAGACCATTGCGCAGGATTTTATCAGAAAAATCCAGCCAACAAAATCTCAGCAGGTTAAACTCAATGCGGACAACACAGCCGATTCCGTCAAATCAGCAGAACTTACCAGCATCACGTTCAATTATGAACGGATCGTCAACGGCATTCTGTTTCCTTCCAATAACATCAGCATTACTGTTGATTTGCAGACGAAGAAAATCACTTCTTATTATCTGAATTGGTGGAATCTCGATTTCCCACAATTGTCGGAAGCAATGTCTCCAGCCAAAGTCCAGGGAATACTCTTCCAGGCTAGACCCATGCAATTGACCTATGTTCTGTTGTACGACCAAGGAGAAGCCAAGGAAGTCCGTCTTGTCTATCAGCCTTCCTCAGAAAGCAGTCAAACCTCCGACCTGATGGATGCCAGAACCGGATCATTTTTGGATTTCCAGGGAAATTCCTTAAAAGATCAGCCTCAGGCTCATATCTTCACGGATATTGCCGGAAACACTGCGGAAAAAGAAATCACCGTGCTGGGAATGGCTGGATTATTCGGTGAATACGGAGGCCAGTTCCGGCCGACCGAAAATATCACCGCCAGTGCCTTCCTGCGGGCTCTTTACACAATAAAAAACGGTTCGGAAAACAATCTTTCCGATACCGATGTCATGAAAAAAGCTAAAGAAGAAGGATGGATTCAGGATAACCTGGCCTCGTCCCAAATCGTTACCAAAGAAATGTGCAGCCAAATCATCGTCCGCTTCCTCGGACTCGAAAAGATTGCCGCGCTGAGCCCATTGTTCCAGACTTCCTTCGATGATGTCCCGGTTGAAGAGCGCGGATACGCTTCACTCGCCACGGGTCTCGGCATTCTGAAAGCGGACAACAGCAAATTTTATCCGCTTCAGCCTATGACCCGCGCTGATGCGGCTTACGCCCTGATCAGAGCGTTTGAAACCGGGTTCAAATCTTAATTCGGTACGAAATTAGTAAGGAAATCCCTACGAGGCCCACAGGCAAGACTAATAATAGACAGTAAAAATGTAGCCGAGCGCTATCCCAAGGACGGCCAGTGTGAATCCACCAAATTTGAATCCTGTTTTAATTAGCGGGATTCTTTTTTGATTTCTGACTAAAAAGTCTTCATTCTCTTTTTTCAGTACTTCCATCATTTTTTTGGGCTGTATAAAAGCAAAAAGACCAAGGATGACATACGCGCCGAATCCCGCATAGACAAGGATGTCCAGATCCACATTGCAGCCAACCAAGAATGCTATTAAACTCAATATAACCAAGGTTAAGAAAATTTTCTCGAATAGGGTCGTCGATCTTTCAAAAAGAGGTTTCACCTTTATTATCCCACCTGCTGCAGTTGTATTGTATAAGTACTCATCTATTATAAAACAAGTCCGCAGTAAATTGTCCAGGTAAATTAAGACAATCCCATGCTTGCTTTCAGCGTCTGTTCATCGCATAATAATAGTCAAGACAAACAGTACGTTTCCATTTTGCTAGAAACAAGATTACCGGGGTGATCGTATGAAAATCGATGCTCAAAACGAACTGCTGCAGCTGCAGCTTCAAAATATGGTCCAGGCCCTGGAAGGCACTTCTGAAAACTCCGAAGCTTTTCAGATGGTTTATAAAATGCTGTTGGAGACCATGCAAGAAGACAGCAATGTCACATCGGATCTGAACATCGGGGCTTTGGGTAAAAACCTGACAGACAGTTCAGATCTGTCAAATCTGTCGGCGCTTTCAAATCTGACGGATGTGTCAAGTCAGATGGATCAAACCGATCGTTCTAACACGTCTGACCAAATGCAGATGCTCTATCTCTATAACCTTATCAATCTGCAGAATTCACTGCTCAACACAGGAGACGGAACCGAAAGCCTGACTAGAACCGGGGACTTCCTAGGAACAAATAACATGACCTCATCCGGGCAGACATACAACAGTGCTTACAGTGCTTACAATATGAATAACACGAACAACACGAGTAATACAGACAGCTCTTTCAACGCGTCTTCGATTGATGCTTCAATTGAAGCTGCGATTACGGGAGCTTCAGAAAAATACGGTGTGGAAAAATCTTTGATATCAGCCGTCATTCGTCAGGAATCATCCTTTAACCCGAACGCGGTCTCTTCAGCAGGCGCAATCGGCCTAATGCAACTAATGCCGGCAACAGCCTCAGGACTGGGCGTAACCGACCCCTATAATATTAAACAGAATGTTGACGGCGGAACGCGTTATTTACGGCAGCTGATCGACCGTTACGGATCCACGGAAATGGCTCTGGCTGCCTATAATGCCGGATCAGGAACAATCCGGGCCAGAGGCGTCCAGGGGCCGGAGGACCTTGTTAAAATGCCTGCCGAAACAAGAAACTTTGTTCAAAAGGTTATGAGTCACTATACAGGTAGAAGCGCCTAAGGAAAGCCGGAATATACCGACTTTTTTCTTAGGCGCTTTTCTGAAGTATAATTGATGCAAAAAATTGAGAGGTTCATCCTATGGCCTTACTTATCTCCTTCTTCCGGTACGATACATAGGAATGAAAATTCTTTCCCGGAATGATTCCGAAACTGATGAAGAGCGCCTCCGGGAACATAGGCATAAGCGCCTTCCTTCAGTACGTAATCCTGACCGTCTAAATGCAGCGTTCCTTCGCCTGATACAATATAATTAATATGGGGCCAATCATGCGTGTGTCTGGGTGTAAAGCCGCCCGGTTCAAGTGCAAAAAGCCGCATCGTCCAGCCCTCCCAGCCTTCTTTGGGAGATACCAGTACTTTTTTGGTGGCACCCTGTATTCCTGCGCCCTGCATAGGGATCCCTGCCAATTCGTTTACATGGCCAACAATCATCGTTTCGCCTCCGATCTCATTTCTCAATTTTATTAACTGAATATCGAGTTTACTCCGGTGATCGACTTATCGGGTTAATCTGGGGTAATTAAGAATTAATGGATCCCTGAAACAACTTGATATTCAGTTTTATTATTTATTTTATTATTTTTACCTGTCTTGTTTATCCGACGGATAGTTTCCGAGCATCTGGAAGTAAGCGCTCTCTTTCTCTATCCCCTCAACTGCTTTCTTGACCACACGATTATTCAGATTACCCTCAAAATCAATATAGAAGAGATATTCCCAGGTCTTATCCGTCATCGGACGGGATTCAATTTTCATCATATTCAGCCCGTTGCGGGCAAAGTGACTGAGGACCCTGTACAATGAACCTGGTTCGTGGGAAATGGCAACAACGAGACTGATCTTGTTACACGCACTTCTAAGCTCAGGTTTTCTGCCGATGATGATAAACCGGGTAAAGTTCGCCGGATTATTATTAATCTTTTCAGCCAGAATGTCCAGGCCATAGAGCTCCGCCGCTCGCCTGCTCGCAATGGATGCCAGGCCTTTTGAACCTGCATCGGCGACCTTCTTGGCGCTTACTGCTGTATTGCTGCAGGTCGCCTGGTTCCATTCGGGATGTTTTCTTAAAAAAATACCGGACTGCTGAAAGCCCTGGGGATGGGAGCATACTTCCCTGATATCTTCAAGTTTTGTTCCTTTAATGGCCAGCAGGTTATGATCGATCTGGATACATTTTTCACCAACGATATAAAACCCAAACTGACAAAGCAGGTCGTAGACGTCGGCAATACCGCCGGTAAACGAATTTTCCAGCGGAAGAACCCCGTAATCAATCTCTTCTGCAGCCAACGCCTGAAACACATCTTCAAAGTCCACATAATTCTTGGCATTCTTGCCTTCCCCGAAATATTCCTTAAGCGCCTGTTCACTATAGGAACCCGGAATTCCCTGGAACCCGATCACATTTCCCGAAACAGATTTCCCCAGTTCTCCGGTTTCCGACTCCTCTTCAATTTCCGAAATTTCCTGCCAGGCACCGGTTTCTGGCCTGAAAAAGCGTTCAGCCTGAACACCTTTGCTAATACTCATGACGGCTTTGAGGAATTCTTCTGCCGTCTTAACCAGATCCTTGTTTCTGACCTGCTCAATTTTTTGCAGGACTTTATTCTCCCTGGATTCATCCAAGATGTTAATGCTGTTCAAAATCTTATATTCAGCTACCTCAATGACGGTCTCCATTCTTGCTTCAAAAAGACGAAGCAGTTCGGTATCGATTTCATCTATCTTAGACCTGAGGTCCTGCAATCTTCGATTTTTTAGTTCATCCACGTTACCCCATCCTTTTCTATCATCAAATCCAATAAGGCCAGTGCAGCGGCGCTTTCTACGACAGGAACCGCTCGAGGAACGATGCAAGGATCATGTCTCCCCTGAACCGTAATTTGCGTCTCTTCCCTGGAGGCCATATTCACCGTCTGCTGCACTTTGCCAATCGAAGGTGTCGGTTTCACGGCAGCCCGGAATAGCAAAGGCATGCCATTCGTGATCCCTCCAAGAATTCCGCCATTGTGATTGGAAAGCGTCACTACTTTATCATCTACGAGAGCATACGGATCATTGGCTTCGGATCCTTTCATCTGCGTAATTGCAAACCCAGCGCCGAATTCGACTCCCTTCACCGCCGGAACGGCAAACAACAGATGGGCAATCTTGCTTTCAGCTGAATCAAAGAATGGCGACCCCAGACCGGCAGGCAAACCGACTACGGCAGTCTCAATCACACCGCCGACAGAGTCCTCTTTAGCTTTGGCCTGAAGAATTTCCTGTTTCATCCGGGTACCCGCTTCTTCCGATAGAACCGGGAATTCCTGCTCTGTCAGTTTCCAAAGCAGCCCTGAATCAATTCGGAGGCTGTCAAAATGATCCTCTCTTATGCCGCCAATATTTAAAATATGGCTGCCGATCATAATACCCTTCTTCTCCAGGACTTGCTTGGCAATCGCGCCAGCCAATACCAGCGGTGCTGTAAGTCTGCCGGAAAAATGGCCTCCACCCCGATAATCGTTGAAGCCCCTGTGTTTTACCATCGCGGTATAATCCGCATGGCCGGGCCGCACCGTGTCTTTCAATTCGGAATAATCCCCGGAGTGCTGATCCTTATTCCAGATCACACAGCAGAGCGGGGCTCCGGTCGTAGTTCCTTTAAAGAAACCACTCAGGATTTCAAATTCGTCTTTTTCCTTTCGCGGGGTTGAAAGCGGATTCTTCCCTGGTGCCCTCCTGGCCAGTTCCCGGCTGATGAAGGGCAAATCAAGCTTTAATCCCGCCGGCAGACCATCGAGTACAATCCCGATGCATTTTCCGTGTGATTCCCCAAACAGCGATAGTTTGAGGTATTCACCCCATGTTCCACTCATCAGCTCTACCTCCCAATTTGCAAAAATCCTGCCAGAAATGCGGATATGATTTTTTAACGGCTTCGGCTCCGGTCAAATACACTGGCTCAGTACACCTGATAGAGGCCACAGCGAGGGCCATTGCAATCCGGTGATCGTTCCAGCTGTCGACTGTTCCTCCATGCAGGGTTTCTACCCCTTCGATGAGGAGCCCTTCCTGCAGCTCATGAATCCTGGCCCCAAGTTTGTTCAGCTCTGATGCCGTTGCTTTGAGTCTGTCCGATTCTTTGATGCGAAGTCTTCCAGCATTGATGATTCTGGTTGTTCCTTTGCTTAAAGAAGCAAGAACTGCAAGTACAGGAACCAGATCCGGACACTGCCCGGCATCAATCACTGTTCCCACAGTCTGGGCGCTCAGGACTCCCAAACTATCATCCGTCCAAACAATTCGGGCACCCATCGCCAACATAATATCGAGGATCATCCTATCCCCTTGCAAGGATTGAGCGTTAATATCCAAACATTTTAGACCGGACCCCAGTGTACCTGCCACCAGCCAGAACGCAGCCTGGGAGTAGTCTCCTTCAATGCGGCAATTAATTGCTTTATACTGCTGGCTCCCTGGAATAAAGAATTCACGGTAGGCGTTATTTTGTACGGTTATTCCCGACTTTTCCAGCGCATCGATGGTAAGGTCAACATAACCGCGGGATTCCAGTTCCGTTGTAACGACAATTCTGGAATCTCCGTCCAGGAGTGGCAGCAAAAACATAAGTCCAGTAATAAATTGAGAACTGACATTGCCTTTCAGTTTATACTCACCCGGTGAGAACCTCCCCTTGATCGTCAAGGGCAAATAACCGTCCCGGGTCTGATATTCAATTCGGTGCAGTTGAAACAGCTCATAATACGCATCCAGTGGGCGCTCCACCAGTTTGCCTGCACCGGCAAAGGTCACCGGCCCCCCCGTCAGTGTAGCCAGGGGTATCAAAAACCTCAGCGTGGATCCTGATTCCCGGCAGTTGATCGTTTCCTGGATGATTTGAAGCTTCGGGTTTCCTTCCAGACAAAGTACGCCTGGTTCACCAGGGTCCGCTGAGACTTCCCTGACGGTCGTACCCAGAGACACCAAACCCGCCAGGGTTGCGGAAATATCTTCGGAGAAGACAAGATTGTCAATGCTGCTGATTCCTTCAGCCAGCGCGGCGCATATCACTGCCCGGTGACTGATGCTTTTAGAAGGAGGTATCCTGATCTCCCCTGTTAAAGTTGAAGGCTGCAATCGTAAGCACGTCAAAAAAATCTCTCCTTAAAACTTTTCTCTGCCCCGGCCGGCATTTTCAAGCATTTCTTTCAGCGAATTCCGGTCTTTTTCCGCGATCGCTGCTCTGATCATCCGAACGCTTTCGGTGAACACGTCAATCTGTTCTAAAATATTGTCTTTATTCTCAAGTAAAAGTCCACTCCAGAGTTCGGCATTCATTCTCGCCACCCGCGTTGCATCGCGGAAGCTGCCTCCGACAAGGCTGCCGGTATCCTCGGAGCCGGAACTGTTCATCAGGGCAGCAGCAATGACATGAGGAAGCTGACTTGTCAGTGCAATAATTTCGTCATGCTTATGGGGTTCCATCCGGATCGGCTGTCTGCAGCCGAGACCAATAACTAACCTTTCCACCAGTCTCAAGCTTTCATCCTTCGTGCCGTCGATTGGGGTAATCAGATAGTTGGCCCCCAGGAAAATCTCTTCAGAAGCGTAGGCAAATCCGCTGGACTCTTTTCCAGCCAGCGGATGTCCCCCGACGAAGCTCAAATCTTCCCTTAAGACTGAACTGATCTCCTGAACGACTTGTTCTTTGAGTCCTGCTGTATCCGTAATCAGGGCACCATGTTTAAAATAAGCCAGGTTGTCTTTTACAAACTGAACGGCAAGCTCCGGATAGATGCAGATCACAACAACATCCGAGCTTTGCAGCGGGATGCTCGCCTCCGTGAATCCTTTGCTGATCACACCTGTTTTTTCTGCTTGTTCCAGTACGCTGATGTTAACATCGACTGCCCAGATTTTCTTTGGTTTTAGTTTATTCAAAGCCATGGCGAATGATCCGCCAATAAGTCCCAGACCCACTACCGTAATTTCCATACTACCAAAGTCCGGTTCTTCCAAGAAATCCACCTCCAGGGATCATATTATTGATTAAATAATCTTATTCTGTATAACCGCCAGCTGTCTCAACGAATCCATTAAAGCCTCGAATCTCTCCGGTTTGATAGACTGCTGCCCGTCACATTTGGCATTGGCCGGGTCGTTGTGCACTTCGATCATGACACCGTCGGCACCTACGACCATCGCTGCTTTAGCCATCGGTTCGACAAGCCACCACAGCCCTGCCGCGTGGCTTGGATCAACAATAACCGGAAGGTGACTCAGTTTCTTGATCACCGGCACAGCAGTCAGGTCAAGCGTATTTCGGGTGTAATTTTCGAAAGTCCGAATGCCTCTTTCACAGAAAATAACATTCTCATTGCCATGCGCCAAAATATATTCCGCAGCAAGTAATAATTCCTCAATCGTCGAGGATAACCCTCTTTTTAGAATCACCGGTTTTTGAATTTTTCCGACTTCTTTTAAGAGTTCAAAGTTCTGCATATTGCGGGCGCCGATCTGAATAATATCCACGTCTTCAACGAATCTCTCCAGATATTCGGTCGACATTAATTCCGATACAATCGGCAATCCTGTCTTGTTTCTGGCTATTTTCAGAAGTTCCAGACCATCTTCTCGTAAACCCTGAAAGCTGTACGGTGAGGAACGCGGCTTAAAAGCGCCTCCTCTTAAAAAAGCAGCCCCGGATTTTTTGACCGCTTCAGCAATGCCGACGATTTGCGTTTCACTTTCTACCGAACACGGACCGGCAATCACAGTAAAGGTATTGCCGCCGATTCTTCTGTCCCCGACACTGATGACCGTATCTTCCGGGTGGAATAAACGGTTAACCTTTTTAAAAGGCTCCTGGACATGAATAACTTTTTCAACCCAATCATTTGCATGCATCGTGTCCGGGTCAATGCTGCTGGTATTTCCGATTAACCCAAGAATATGGTAGTTCACGCCTAAAGACTCATGAACCTCACATCCCAGGTCCAATATCTTCTGTTTCATCTTCGCGATCTCCTCTGGCGGCGTCTTCGGCCTCATTACAATAATCATTTTTCCTACCTCCTTAAACTGTCCTACTTACTTACATGATACTACGCAAGCTTAAATATTTATATCTATCAGAAAGATGTGATACTTTCCGATAGTAAAAAACAGAAGACCCATTATTTCTAATGAGCCTTCTGTAACAGTATCGTATTTCAACTTTGGTTCCTCTCGACCGGGGTCAGGCCGCAAGGCAATTTTCCGCCGGATGCTCATTAGTGAAGAGAGAAAGTATTCGATTGTAGAACAACCAAAAATAACCGGTGCTAAAATAAAAGTAATAATAGCACTGGCTAAAGCTTCTAAACGCAAAAGTATTGATTTGTTCTACCATTCTCTTACCACTAAGCATTTTACATTCTCCAAAAAGTTACTATCGAGTTTCGTTCATTATACCGTATAAATTCTTTGGCTGTCAAACAAAATTATATTTGTTTTAACAACCGTCTGACATCTAAATAATCCTGGTTAACGCCATCCCCTGGTATAAGTCTTATTGCAATCGGAACAGATGATTTTTCCTTCGGCCAGATGTGCTTTGACTTCCGCAAATGGCTCCCCGCATTGAGAGCATACGACTGTCTGAAAAATTCTGGCCGGTTCAATCCGGGGCATAGTTACTTCGGTAACCGTAAATAATTCAGCCGCAGGCGCAGCCAGGAATTTTTCAATTCTTTCCTTCTGCAGAGTCCCCCAAGCTGCCTTTTCCTGATCACTGGCTGAACCGGCTGATATTTTTGCTTTCAATTCAGTATATTGTTCATCATCGGGTTTGTTGCCGAGTTTCCTTAAAATCCTGACCGCTTTGCCGGATTTGCGGTTGGCCAGCGTGACTGCCTGTTTGCCGGCATCCTTATAAATCAGATTGCCCTTTCCGAGCGTACAGCCGGTAAGTACCTGGATCGCATCGACACCGCAGGCATCGTTTTCGACGACCGCAAACAGTTCTTCATCGGCCGCTCTCACTACACCAAGCGCATCGAGTCCGATAAACGCCTGTCTGAAGCCAATTGCAAGCCCCATGCATTCGTGTCCATGAAATTCAGCACATTTCTCCCAAGGTGTTTTTTCTCTGCACATGATTGGTCAGTCCTTTCTTAAATAACGCGGTAAGCACATTCTATCGTCACTATTGTTTCAATCGGTAGTTCTAAAATTAGTATACCTATTATACACTATAATTCACTGGTATAACGTTCTCAAATTATTTTCACGTATTTATTAGGGCTAGTCTGTGGGTCACAATACTGCTTTCCGGCCATTGTGCCATCCATGGCACAAAAGGCCGCGCTACGCACTCCATGCTCCGCTTACAGCAGAACTGTGTCCCCCAGACTGATTATCAGCCTGTTTAAGTTCGTCTGCATGCCATAATTGGATCAATTTGAATGCTGGATAGTTTACTTGTTTCCAAAGCGTTCTACTAGAATGGTCATCGTAGATCTTATCTTGTTGAAACTTTCCAGATAAATGTCCCGGCGAAGAATAGCGCAAGCATCAGAACAATGGTGGCGCCTGTTGCCGTTCCCCAAAAATAGGACAGGATCAGTCCTGCCAGACCGGAAATCAAGGCGATGATCACGGCAAAGACATGATACTGCCTCGTATTTGCCGCGATATTCCGGGAAGCGGCTGCAGGCAGGACAAGCAGGGAACTGATAATCAGAATGCCTACCCAGCGAATCGCGAACGTTACCACAACGGCGATCACGATGGCAAATACAAATTCATAAAAGCGGACATGAATTCCCCGGCTTTTGGCCAGGGATTGATTGACACTTACCAACAGCAGCTTGTTGAACCAGCCTGCCCAAAACACCAGCACCAGCACAAAAATCAGGGCTAAAATTCCCAGCTCTGAAGGGGTTATGCTTAACAGATCCCCGATCAAATACCCGGAGTACTTGCTAAAGCCGCCGTTGCGTGACAGGAGCACGATACCCAATGCAACTGCCGTTGAGGAAAATACGCCGATAATCGTATCCGTCGATGCCGTATTGGCATTTTTAACACTAATCACCGCAACCGCAAACAACACCGAAAAAACCAGCAGAGCCCAAAAAGGGCTTTGGATCCCGAGTACAACTCCCGCCGCAACACCTGTCAACGCCGAATGTCCCAACGCATCTGAGAAAAAGGCCATCCGGTTATTCACGATCATTGTGCCGAGGATGCCCAAAATGGGTGTCACCAGAAGAACAGCCAAAAGGGCGTTCTTCATAAAATCATATTCCAGCCAGCCTAGAGGAAGTAAGGCATCAAGCATCCTATACCATTGTTCGATCATTGGCTTGTTCTTCCTCTTTTCTTTTGGATTCAGCGTTTCCTTTGGCCCACCCCATACCAAATGTTTCAATCACTTTCTCGTTATCGAAGACTTCAGCAGCGGTTCCGCAGCATTCGATGGTCGCATGATTCAGCAGTATCACGCGGTCTGCATATTTGGCCACGAGATTCAGATCATGCGAAACAAGAATAATCGACAAGTCATAGTCCTGACGCAGCCTGGACACAATATCATAGAATAGTTCCAACCCTTTCTGGTCGATACCCGACACCGGTTCATCAAGAAACAAGAGATTTGGGACGGGGTCAAGCGCCAGCGCGAGCAATACTCTTTGCAACTCCCCTCCGGATAGCGCACCCAGTCTTCTGTTAAGCAGATGTTCAGCCTGCACAAGCGTTAAATTCTTTTGAACGCGTTTTTTTGTTTTTTGAGAAGAACCGAGCCAGACGGGAAAACGGTTGTAAGTCGCTGTAAACAAGTCCAGCACAGTGACCGGCGAACTGTTGTCAAAATCAAGTTTCTGCGGGACATAGCCGATGAGCGGACGGCCCTTATGGTTATCTTTAGGATCAAGAAATTCAATCGTTCCCGTGTGTGGAATTTCACCGAGGATAGCTTTAAACAAGGTTGTCTTACCGGCTCCGTTCGGTCCGATCACCGCAGTCAAATCGCCGCAGTATATTTCCAGATTGATATCCCGCAGTATTTCTTTGTTATTCAGCGTTACCCCGAGGTGGTTGATCCTCGTACGGCATAAGCCGCATCCGCATTCTTCATATAATTCATGATTGCAGCATTTATTTTTCATTGGAGAGCCCCCTGCAGCGTCTGCAGATTTTTATCCATCAGATCAATGTAAGCATCCGCTTCCAAAGGGCCTGTGACGATCGGGTCAAGATAATAGACCCGGGCACTTGTTTCATTGGCGATTGTCTCTGCCGTATCGGCAGAATACTGAGGCTCGGCGAACAAAGCCTTAACTTTTAATGTTTTGATTTTTTCGATCGTTTCAGTCAGTTCGATTGGGCTGGGTTCTGATCCGGGCTCCCGCTCGATCACTGCTGCCACATTCAAATGGAATTCTTCGGCAAAATACGGGAATGCCTCATGAAAAGTCACGATATCCCGGTTCTTTACCCCATCCAGGGCCTGATGCATTTTATTTTTTTCCTGTTCGAGCTTCACAATATATTCTGCAGTATTTTCCTGATATTTTTCAGCATTTTCGGGATCAAGTGCCGCCAGCTTATCGCCAATGTTCTGAACCTGTCTGATCGCTTTAGATATACTCAGCCACACATGCGGATTTTTCCCTGTCTCATCCTGAATCAGGGTAATCCCTTCACTGGCGTCGATGATCTTCAAATCCGGCATCTGCCCTGTAACCTTAGCCAGGAATGATTCCATTCCCGCGCCGTTGATCACCAGAACCTTGGCATCTTCCAGGCTTTTCAGATCTTCGGTCGTCAGGGCATAATCGTGGAGACAGCCGGTTGTCGGTTTGGTCATATTGACGACGGTCACATTCGAGATACCCTTCGTGATGTTTAAAGTGAATAGATAGATCGGATAAAACGAAGTCGCAATTTTCAGCGATCCTCGACTGTCATCCGTATTCACCGCTGCGCTCTCCTTTGCACCGCACCCGCTTAAGGTTACCATGATTGCCAGCAAAGCCGCGCAAAAAGGTTTCGCCCACTTAAAAAACATTTTTGTCCTATTGGTCCTATTTTTCCTATTCATTGCCGTTTTATCAATCACAGCCGTCTTTGCGGTCTTAGTAGTCATCAGCTAATTTCCCCTATTTTTGCAAATGGTTCGCATTTGCATTAATATATAAATTGATTATACTACAAAAGTATACATTTTATTCCCTTTGATTTAGAAATTATTTCAAATATTTTTTCAGCAAAATCATTAATGCTTTGTGAAGCTGTGTAAAAGTATTACAATAGAGTCAGAGTCAGATATATAAGGCTGAAATCATTAAAAATCTTCTGGAGCAACTGACAAAAATAACCTCATGATCAATTTGGGGGCACTGTTCCGTTGTACGTAAAAATTTGACTAAAAGGACTGAATTCTTTGCCTGAAAACCAGCAAGACCCATTAAAAGAAATCATGAAAAAAGCAGGGATCAAGAATACCAAGCATAGGAACTTGATATTTGACCTGCTTCAGAATGCAGAAGAACCTTTGACAGCTGAAGAGATTTTTATTTCTCTAAAAGATAAAAGCTCGTCCATTTGCCTTTCTACCGTCTATCGTACGCTGGAAAAGCTGATGTCGGGCAATCTGCTTCTCAAAACAAATATCTCTGATGACGGCAAAGCCAGATATGAACTGAATCACGACAAGCACAAACACTATCTGATTTGTATGAAGTGCAATAAACGGATCTCGATTATGGACTGTCCAATGAAAGAATTTGAAATGGCCCTGAAAGACCAAGCCAATTTCGATGTGATCCAGCACAAACTGGAAATCTACGGTTACTGTCAAGACTGCAAGATCTCGCCACAGTCAAAAAGATAAAAATACTTTTCTTTGACTTTTCTCCCTGTCAGCATTTCCAGCGCCCTGGCATAATAGAGAATCTGCTGGCGGTACCTTTCCAGAATAATGCGGGACCCGCCTTCCGGAATGTGGTCCGTCTTATAGTCAACCAGAACAATCCCGTCTTCTTCCTCAAAATAACAGTCAATAATGCCCTGCAGCAAGACGACTTCCTGCCCGCAGGCATCTGCCGCCATGTCAGAGAATATTTCCCGGCAGGGTATTTCTATATTAAAGCGGACTTCACGGTTTACACTGCCTGAGGCCTTCATTCTGCATCCGAGCGTTGACTCTAGGAAAAACATTACCTTTTTCGGATCAACGCTTTCAGCCTGCTGCTCTGTGAGCAGTTCTTTTTTGACCATTTCTTGAATCTGATTCGGAATGTCATTGCGCTGAACATCCAGGTGCTGCATGACAAAATGCAGGATCGTTCCGGCTTCTGCCGCACTCAACCCTTTCTTTTCTTCGAGAAACAACGGCTTTTTGATCAGCTGTGGCAGGAGAGCTGATCCGGTTGCCAGCCCCAGCTCCGGTTCTTCCGTAAGCTCTGCTTCCAGCCGTCTTTTCAGTTCGGTGACAGAGACTTTGGGCGGTGTCCGGGTACTGGCAGTGAAGGGATACTCCCAACCAAGCCTTCGCGCAATCTCTTTCTTTACATTTCTGCCGTGAAGCCCATCACTGTCGTTATTATCGATATAATCGTTATAATTATTAGCATGATTATCGCTGCTACCGTTTTTAGCATTATTAACTTCAGTATCACCGTAATTCTCGGTATCACCGTAATCCTCGGTATCACCGTGATCTTCGGTCTCCTGACGCAAACCGGCCAGCCATCGGATGAATGTTTCTTCTTCCTGTTCCTGAACAGCTGGTCTGCCAAGAAGCTCATTTTTTGTCCATACGCGGATCTGCCATTCGGACGGGTCGTCAAGCTGACCGTTTCCCAATGCTCCCTCCGTCGCACAGGTATGATACCCAAGCCGGCCGCTCAGACTGGCAATGCAGCAGCCCCGGTGCTTTATGAGTGCCGGTCCGATCCAGTCCAGATATTTCTCTCCTTTATACACTTCATGTGCAGGCAGCTTTTCCGGATCACCTGCAGCAGCTTTGCACCATTTGTTCAACGCCTTCCTGGCATTGGAAACCGCTCCGGAGATAATCAGCTTTTCCCTGGCTCTGGTCAAGGCCACATAGAGAATCCGCATTTCTTCCGACAAGGTCTCCATCCTGATTTGTTCCCGAATTGCATATTTAGGAACAGACGGATACGCTATCCTGAGCCTCGGATCCGCAACGTCAGGACCGAGTCCAAGCTCCTGGTGAAATAAAATGCTCCTGTTCAAATCCTGAAAATTAAATTTCTTGCCGCATCCGGCCAGAATGACGACCGGGAATTCCAGCCCTTTGCTTTTATGAATACTCATGATCCGAACGACATTATCATTTTCACCAAGGATTTTAGCACTGCCAAAGTCACCCTGGTTGCTTTTTAGCTTGTCAATGAAATTAATAAAATTGAACAGCCCTTTAAAGCTTGTTCCCTCATATTGTCTGGCCCGTTCAAATAGAATCCGGAGATTGGCCTGACGCTGCACGCCCCCAGGCATCGCTCCGACAATCCCATAATAGCCGGTCTCGGTATAAAGCTGCCAAAGCAGCTTGTCGGCAGACAGATATTGAGCGGTGTCCCGCCATCTGTGAAGGTTGCTCAGGAACATTGCTGCTTTCTTTTTCAGCGCTTCTTTGGCCGACGTCTCTATTTCGTTCTTTATTTTTTCAATCTCAGATTCTCCGTCCGTGGATTGGCTCTGAGATTTGATTTCCGGCTTACTGCTCCCTAATTCGTTATCAGGCTCTCCGCTCTCCGGTTCAGGGGTATCCCCTTCTGCCATCTCTTCCACCAACTGTTTGAGTGCCTCATAGATCGGCACATGCCGTCTGGTAAGCCGCAGTCCGGCGAGCTCATCGGATGAGAAAGCGGCCAGCGGCGATCTCAGAACGGCCAATAATGGAATATCCTGCAACGGATTATCAATGATCTGAAGCAGTGACAGGATCACCTGTACCTCGGATGACTTGAAAAATCCTGTGCCGGTATCAGCAAAGGCAGGGATACCGGCCGCCGTCAGTTCCTCCGTGAATACCTCGGACCAATTCCGGGTGGTCCGGAGAAGAATGACAATGTCGCTGCAGCGCAGCTCCCGGTACGCTTTACGTTCCTTATCATAGACGGCCGTCCTCCTGCCTTGTTCGTCCGGATGAAACAGTTCCTGTATCCTTCTGACCGTAAAGCGGGCTTCACATTGGATCGCATCCAGCAGACCCGGGTCAATCTGTTCCGTTTCATCAGAGAGGCCATTTGAGGCGTCCGCAAACTCCGTCAATTCCTGTTCTTCCTGACCTGAACTGTCAGAAAATCCGTTTTCCTGATCCAGCCGTTCCAGATCACCTGTTTGAATAAGATGAAATTCTACCGCCCCGCCGACAGTCAAATGTTCCTGGTCATTTTCAGCAAAGACAGCTCCCGGATTCAAAGCCTCGTTGTCATTGTAGTCCAGTTCCCCGACTTGTACGGACATGATCTGCCTGAAAATGTAGTTAACAGCATCAACCACTTCCCGGCGGCTGCGGAAATTCTTATACAAGCAAATTTTTCGATGGCTGGCACCTTGTTCCGGAGAGTAACTGTGATACTTCTCCAGAAACAGTTCCGGTTTAGCCTGTCTGAATCTGTAAATACTCTGTTTGACATCTCCGACCATAAAGACATTCGGCCTGGCTGATCCTGTGCGGGAAATCATCTGAAGCAAAATCTCCTGGACCAGATTGCTGTCCTGGTACTCATCAACCAGAATTTCCGCGAAGCGTTCCTGATAGCGTTTGGCTGCTTCAGATGGTACATACGCTCCCGTTTCATCCTGTACAGTCAAAATTTCGAGGCAAAAATGTTCCAGATCATTAAAATCCACCAGAGACTTGCCATTCTTTTTTAGCGCATATCTGCGTTCAAATTCAACAACCAGTCTGCCCAGACACTGCATCAGCGGCTGAAGGATCTGCAAATCGGTTCTGATTTCTTCCGAATCCGCTGCCAGCGACCTTTCTTTCAATTTGCCGATTTTCTTTTTGACCTGATCCCGGATTTCTTTGACCTGCTCCTGAACAGCTTTATCCGCATCTTTGCCGGCTACCGGCAGTCTTTGAAACAGGTAGTCCCGGACTGTTTGGGCAAGGTCATCCCACCTGGCATTACGTTCTTCCAGACAAAGCTCCCGGATATGCTGCAGAAAGCAGTATTCTTCCTCGAAGACAGGACGGTATTTATCCAGTCCTGTACCAGGCTGCAGAAGGGCAACAGCGGCCTGCATATTCTGTATCAGTCCCTCAATTTCGAGTCCAATACTTTTAAGCAAGACTTTTCCCCAGCAGGTCTGGCTGAAATCCGTACCTTCGGGCATAGCAAAACGTTCGGTCATCTCCGCAAGCCATTTTTCCGGCCAGGGACTGCTTTGTATAAACGTATGCAGATTCAGCACCATGTCCTGTAAGGCCTGATCGTCCCTGTTGCCGACATAACACTCTAATAGTTCAAGAAAATCCTGATTCTCGGCATTCTCTTCATACATTTCATCAAACAAGTCATTGAGCACTTCTATTTTCATCAGCATCGTTTCCGTCTCATCGGCGATCCGGAAAGACGGATCAATATTAATGGCCTGGAAGTTACTGCGGATGACCTCAAGACAAAATGAGTGAATGGTTGTAATGCTGGCTTTGCTTAACAGCGTCAGCTGTTTTTGCATATTGGAAGACCCCGGGTTGCTTTCCAGTACTGCAGCGAGTGCTTCGGCAATTCTTTCCCTCATTTCTGCCGCAGCTGCATTGGTAAACGTCACCACGAGCAACCGGTCAATGTCCACAGGATCATGGCTGTCTGTAATCTTTTGAATGATACGCTCCACAAGCACGGCCGTCTTGCCGGCCCCGGCAGCCGCTGCAACCAGCAGGCTGCAGTCCTTGGCCGTAATTGTTTCCCTTTGTTCATTCGTCCATTTCGTCTGATCAGTCATGATTTTGTTCCGCCTTCATGATATCGTTCCAGATTTCCTCATCCCCACGGTCAGCCAGCAACCGGAAGCTGTTTTCCTTTCTGGCCGGATCAAATTGGCAGACTGCAGCGTAGTGGCAGTAGGTGCACGAGGTTGTCCGCTTTTTCTTGTACGGCGTGATCGAAACGCTGCCGCTCATCATTTCCTCACATAAGTCTTTCAGAAGGTTCCGGACATATTTTCTGAGGATTTCAAATTGCTCCAGGGTAGCTGCCGATGATTTGCCCAGAAGGTCCCCCTTATTGATCCTGGCCGGAATGATCAGTGAAGTGCCGTCGATGGTCCGGTCCATTTCCTTGATCAATTTGACATCCGCGAGCAGCAAGCCCTTCATTTTCAGTTGTTTCATAATGTCCAGCTCGATCTCTTCCTCCGTAAGCCTGCCGTCAGCTCTGACGATAGGATCATCGATCCGGAAATACAGGATTCCTCCCGGCAGGACTGGTTTTTCTGTCTCCAGCCCGCTGTTCTGCCAGAGGGCATCGAGATACGTGAACAACTGGATCTGCAGTCCATAATAAACGTCGGCCAGTTTGAAATCTTTGCTCCCGGATTTATAATCCACGATTCTGAGGTAGGTCCCTTCTTCAGCTTCCAGCGCATCGACCCTGTCAATCCTTCCGCTTAAAGATACCTTTCGGCCTGAATCAAGTTCAATCACAATCGGCGGGAACTTTTCCCGCTCGCCAAATCCAAGCTCATAACCCAACGGCTCAAAGCCGCTGCGCTTGAGGTGCTCTGCAATCATCCAGACCGCACGCGTGATGACCCTTTTCAGTCTCAAGGCAAGTGAAGTATACCGTTGGGAGGCCGTGAGGCCGGACCCTTGCATTTTTCGAAGCATTTCATCCACAATCTCCGAGACTTTCTCCCGGCACCACGGTCTTTCCATCTCTCGCCAAGAGATTTGCTGCTGGGCCGCCTCCAGCGAAAATCTTTCGAGAACGGCATGCATAAACGTCCCGACATCCGGCGGACTGAACTGATAAATCTTTCTCTCTTTGGCTTCAAGTCCATATTGAAGATAAAATGCGAACTGACAGGACGCATATTTCTCGAGCCTCGATGCACTGGCATGAGCCGATGCGCCATACAGCGCCGTTATTTTTTCAGAACTGACCGGCTCGGCAATATTTCTGGCTGAAAATGCAGTCTGAAGCGCCTCACAGCGCGGTTTCCATTCTTCCAGCCCATTGTACCAGCGATAGACATCCTGCCACCAGCCGTTGATTTCCAGCCCTTCTGCCTTGCGGCGGAAAGCTGCAACCATTTGTTTAAAAGAAGGGGATTTTCCGGTCAGCTGTTCTAGTTCAGCACTTTCTAGCCAGGTATTTTCTGTGCCGGCATTCACTACTTCTGTATTCTTCGTCTCTGTATTCTCCGTCCCTATATTCTCCGTCTCAGCATTTTCTTTACCAGCAGCAAACCCGGATAGCATTGGAATCAGCGTGCTGTTTTCCGTAATTTTCGGAAACAGCTTCCTTAACCTGTAGATCACCATCGAAGGCCGTAAGCTTCGGCCCTCCTGGTCGGCGATCGGCCAGCTCAGGCGAAGATAAGCAGATGCGGTCGTTAAAGACCGGTAAATCAGATACTGGGCCTGAAAGGCCTGCGTGCGGGTATCATTAGCCAGTTCGATCCCCACCGTATTCAGCGCGGCACGGTCCGCATCGGCCAGGATACCTTCCGTCTGAGCAGTGGCAGGGAACACCCCGTCATTGACCCCTAAAATGAAAAGTGCTTTGATCTCATGGCTTCGAAACCTCTCGATGCTGCCGATCAAAACTTGATCCAGCGAAGCCGGTATCAACCCAATCTGATATTCGGCAAAGCCGATTTTCAGGGTGTCCGTAAAGCTTTCCAAACTCAAAGGCTCCTCGCCCATAGTCTCCACGGTCTGATCCAGGACGTTCATCAGGATATTCCAGACCTGACCGTATTCATTGGCCAGATTTAGCATACCCTGCCGCCTGAATTCTTCCATGATCCTTTCCAATCTGGCCGGGACGCCTATCCCGCCAAGAAAATCATACAAGGCTTCGCAGATTTCCGAAGCCTTTTTTCTGTTTTTGGTTTTGGCGCGAAATTGAAGAAGCGGAGCTGCAATTTCACGTCTGGTCTGATTGATTTCCTTCAGCTCTGCTTCGGCCTTCTCCACATCTTGGGGCCGCTGATTCTCTTCCGGCAGCAAACCCGGATGCATCGTCCAGTCTTCATTTTTCGTCCAGCGGCTACCGCGGATCCCACAGGCCAGCACATAATTTTCGATGTGGTCGATACGTTCCCTATCTAGACCGGATAAACCGGTTTTCAGATAAGCAAATACCGTTTCGTAAGACCAGTTGTCACTAAAAATATCGAGCATCGCCAGCATCATCCTAACCAGCGGCTGATCCGTGATCTCGGTCTTTCTGTCCAAAAAATACGGGATCTCATATTCAGCAAAAACAGTCTCCAGAAAACTCCGGTAGCCGTCCAGGTTTCCGGTGACTACGGCAATATCTCTGTACCTGAGCCCACGATCCCGGCAAAGCCTGACTATGTCTGCCGCTGCAGCTTCAATCTCCGCATAAATATTCACCGAAGCATGCAGGAAGATATCCCTGGTTGCTTCGGTATATACCCGATGCGGATACACATCACAGTAGCGTTCAAGGTGGGACAACTCTGCACTGCAGCGGAACCTGGGCAACGGAAATCCCGCTGCCTGAACCGGGGGCTCGATCTCCAAACCCGCCTCCTGGCAGATTTTCTTGAACTTGCGGTACACCCCCTTGACCTCAGAGAACACATCGGTTTCCAACAGACCTTCTTCAGCCAGGGAATCCGTACACAGGCAGATATTTACCCTGCTCACCTTAAGCAGCAGCATAGTGATGACTTTATATTCCTGCGGTGTAAATCCGGCAAAACCGTCAATCCAGATTTCCGCGCCGTCAAAAATGGTGGTGGATTCCAGCTTGGCTGCCGTCAGGGTAAGATCATCGTCACTGTCCCGGTATCTTTGCCGGATCAGTTCCTCGAACCCGGAATAGACGGCATTCAGTTCAGTCAGTTTATCCTTGAGCGGTTGGTCCGCCATAACGGCAATGGCGTTCTGCAGATCTTCCGGCGTAACATTATACCGTTTCAGCTCCGTGATCAGCCCTGAAAGCGAACTGATAAACCCTTTGCGCTCGGCTGATCTCGTATAGACCTTCAGTTCTTCTTTGATCTGCATGAGGACACGATAGATCAACATGCTCTTGCCTGCTGGGTGGATATGCGGGTACGTGATTCCGCCCGCCTCGTTAAATACCCTGAATGCCAGGCGGCGGAAACTTAATACTTCCGTCTTTAGAATCCCTCCGGTCTTCAGCACGTTAATCAGGTCTCTCTCCGCCTGCAGCGTATACTGTTCCGGCACAAGCAGCACCAAAGGATGATCCGCTCCGTTGTTGACACGTTCCTTTATTTCATTCAGGCAATAGGTGGACTTGCCGCTGCCGGACCGTCCGTAAATAAACCTAAGACTCATCCTGTTCTCCGTTCCTCTGAGAATTATCCAACTAAAACAGTGTTATTATCTCGAGCTTGTCTGCATGCCACAATTCCGCTTTCGGCCGTTGTGTCATCCTTGACACAAAAGGCCGCGCTGCGCATCCATGCTCCGCTTGACACTGGAATTATGGCACGCAGACCAAATCTCGGGTAATATTGATGAATGTTTGCATTATAATTTTTTTGGTAGTTAATTTAAATACCTTGTACTCGTAATTCTGTGTTTTTTCTATCATTCTTGAGTTATTCAAACGTACGGTCTTTGGTTTCTTCGATCAGCCTAATAAAGGCCGTCCTGAACCGTTCATTGTCTTCTTTGGTTCTTTTCTTGACATGGGTAGTTCTTCCTCCCCCACGCCGTACCTTTTGTCCGACGTGACGTTCGAAAAGGAGCCGTTCAATATTGCTGTCCGTATAAATAAGGCCATTTTGATTAATGGCCCTGGCGCCTTTCCCCAGAACAAGCGCCGCCAGTCCATAATCCTGCGTGACAACAATATCTTCCCTGGCCAACCGCTTCATCAGCGCGAAATCTACACTGTCCCGATCCTGGTCCACGGTGATCACCATACTGTAGTCATCCTTCAGTTCATGGGAAGTATCGATGATCATGATGACCGGAAGTTCAAATTGTTTCGCGCAGCTCACAATGATCTCTTTCACCGGACAGGCGTCGGCGTCAACCAATATTTTCATGTCCTTGCAGGGCCTCCTTGATCTCCTCTAAAAATAAATCCCCGTATTTCTGCAGTTTCCTTTCGCCAACGCCATTTACCCGGATCAGGGTATTCCTGTCCTGCGGACAGCTTTGAGCCATTTCCCTGAGCGTGCTGTCCGGAAAAATCATGTACGGAGGCAATCCCTCCTGCTGGGCAATCTGTTTGCGCAAGGCCCGCAGTCTTTCAAATATTTGTTCAGCGGCGGTGAGCGATACTTCTTCCCGTTGCACCTGAATCTGATACACTCTTTCCTCACTCTTAAGCACAGCCGCCGCTTTCGGCGCAAGCTTCATTACCGGATACTGGCCGCCTGCAACCACGAGATAACCTTCGGCTGCCAGGAAACTGATCCTGTCCTTAATCTCCTGCAGCGGTGTGTCCTTCATGATCCCATGGGTAGATAGTCTGTCTAGCCCAAACTGCAGAACTTTTTTGTTCTGGGAGCCTTTGAGTACCTCGGCTACCAACGCCGAACCAAAACGTTCCTTCATCCGGTAAACACAGGACAGAATTTTTTGGGCATCCAGAGTTACATCAACCTTTTTCCGGTCATCGTCACAGTTGCTGCAGTTCCGGCATTTATTGGGACTTTCTGTTTCTCCGAAATACTCCAGGATGGTCTGCCTTAAACATCTCGATGTATGGCAGTAATCGACCATGGCCTGCAGTTTTTTATACTCATTGGCCACACGCTGTTCCTGAAATATGGTTTCTTCAATCATCATTTTTTGAATCTGCACATCCTGGGGGCCAAAAAGCAGAAAACATTCTGCCGGCTCACCGTCACGACCCGCCCTGCCGGCTTCCTGATAATAGGATTCGATGTTCTTGGGCATGTTGTAATGAATCACAAACCGGACATTGGATTTATCGATTCCCATACCGAAAGCGTTTGTCGCCACCATCACAGCAATCTCGTCATAGATAAACTTTTCCTGATTGCGCTTTCGCTCCTGATCGGGCAAACCGGCATGGTAACAGCCGACTGAGAATCCCTGTCCTTTCAACAATTTATAGAGTCTATCGACATCTTTACGCGTCGCGGCATAGATAATTCCCGAATCATTGCGGTTATTTCTCAGATGATCCTGAACAAAAACCTTCTTATTTTCACCGCGCAGAACGGAAAACTTCAGGTTCGGCCTATCAAATCCCGTAATAAAGCAATTCGGTTTCTTGAGGCCCAGCAAGCGGATGATATCCTGCCTGACTTCCTCTGTGGCCGTAGCTGTGAAAGCTCCGACCAACGGCCTTGCGGGCAGGGATTGCAAAAACTTGCTGATCCGCAAATAGCTTGGGCGAAAGTCATGGCCCCACTGGGAAACACAATGCGCTTCGTCTACAGCCACAAAATGGATTGGCAGTCCCTTCAACCTGGCAAGGAACTCTTCCGATTCCAGACGCTCCGGTGCCAGATAGACCAGTTTATACTCTCCCCGCTGCATCCTGTCAATGCGCGACCAGGTCTCTTTCGGAGAAATAGAGCTGTTGATAAACGTAGCCGGAATCCCGGTTTGCCTGAGGCTGTCCACTTGATCTTTCATTAGAGAGATCAAAGGGGAAATAACCAGCGTAACCCCTTCAAACAGAACCGCCGGAATCTGATACGCAATCGACTTGCCTGCCCCTGTGGGCATAATGGCTAACGTATCCTGCCTCTGAAGCAGGCTTGCAATGACTTGTTCCTGTCCTCCTCTAAAATCCCGGTAACCGAAATATTTGAGCAGGGCTTCTTTTGCTTTGGTAATCATATCCAATCAATCTCCCATCGTCGGGATTATAGAAAAATAGCCATAGAGCAGAATCTATGGCTGATTTTATGTATTAAAGTTCGCCGAAAAAAAGTCATTTCCTTTATTAATCTCAGGATTTTTGTTACAATTCTTCATATCGTTGATATCATTGCAGCAATTATTTTCAGGAGGTGTTTCTGTAAACGAGAACTGTAGTTCACATGGTTAGGAAACATTGCCAAAAAAATACATTTTAAATTGACATTAAATTAATCTTTTGTTATCCTATATTTATCAGCTAATATTTTGGCTGGATTCAGTAAATAGGATACGCAAAACATAATACGTTTGCTTTCGGTTGGAATGGCACTTGCCATTTTCAAGAGAAACAAGGCTCTGGGGTGGGAGGCTACTTAATGTGTTAGCTTTTCACCTTATGTTTTTATCAAAGAACAAAACTGAATTTATTTTAAACGCTGAATCCGTATGGAACGGGAGACCCAAACAAATAGGGGTGAATCCATAGCAGATGCTTTGGTAGGGTTAAGCTCTTTCGACCCGAATCCGTCAGCTAATCTCGTAAGCGTTGGAAGAGAAGGTGATTAATATGCTTGATGACATCTTTAGTTAGGGTATAAATTTTTTAGGCATATGCTGCAGAGACTTCTCTGCAGCATTTTGTTTTATATACCTTAAATATTGAGGAATGACAATCCTCAATTAAGAATCTGAAGGGGAATTAAATAATATGCAAAGAAATTATAGGGATATACCCTTATATAAAAATGTAACAGAAGAACAGTGGCAGGACTGGAAGTGGCAGATTTCTAACCGAATCACAAGAATTGATCAATTGGAACAAGTAGTCAACCTTACCCTGGATGAGCGCCTGGGAGTAGAAGTAAGTCTAAAAAAATTACGTATGGCAATAACGCCCTACTATTCTACACTTATGGATCCAAATGACGAACATTGCCCGGCAAGGCGGCAAGCAATACCGACGGTTCATGAAACTAAAATATCCAAGTTCGACAGTTGTGATCCGCTGCATGAAACAGTCGACTCGCCAGTCCCGGGTCTTACTCACAGATATCCGGACAGGGTACTTTTGCTTATTACTGATCAGTGTTCAATGTATTGTCGCCACTGTACAAGAAGACGATTTGCCGGGCATGAGGATAGGGCTCTTTCCCAGGACAATATCAAACGGGCGATTAATTATTTCAGAGCGCATAAAGAAGTCAGAGATGTACTTTTGTCAGGAGGGGACGCCTTATGCCTCTCTGATGAAAGGCTGGAAGCAATCATAAGATCAATACGAGAAATCAAACATGTGGAAATAATACGGATAGGCACAAGAACACCAGTTGTCATGCCTCAGAGAATTACCGATACGCTCTGCGAAATGCTGAAAAAATATCATCCAATTTGGCTGAATACTCACTTTAACCACCCCAAGGAACTGACAGTTGAGGCTCGCATGGCATGTGAGAAATTGGCGGATGCCGGAATTCCTCTGGGCAACCAGTCTGTACTTTTAAAAGGCATTAATGATTGCCCCTATATAATGCGTGATTTGGTTCAAAAACTGGTAAGCTCCAGAATCAGACCATATTACCTTTATCAGTGCGACCTTTCAGAAGGAATAGAGCATTTCAGAACTCCGGTTTCTGTAGGGATTGAAATCATAGAAATGCTGCGTGGACATACCTCGGGTCTAGCTATTCCACAGTTTGTTGTGGATGCGCCTGGAGGCGGGGGGAAGATCCCGGTCAATCCACAATACTTGATTTCATATTCCCCTGAAAAGATCATTCTTAGAAATTATGAAGGTGTAATTTGCACGTATAGCGAGCCTCGGGATAAAACGCACCAGTGCCGAAAATGCGGCACGTGCAGTAAATTCAAGAATAAAGAATACCGGGGATTAGAAAAGTTATATAGAGATGAACAAGTGTGCTTGATTCCAAGTAGAAACGTAAGACTCAATAAGAGGGAGGACTTCCATGAATATAGATCAAGACGAATGTAAAAATTTATATACTAACTTTTCGGGTGTGGACATGTACGTGGATTATCGCAATAAAAGGCTTAAAATATTGAGTCATTCTCTTTTGTCAGAGTTAATAATCAAAGAGATAATTGATTATTCCAAAAAAGAAAATCTGGGTAAGATTATTGCGAATTGTTATAAACAAGATCTTAGTATCTTTAAGGAATGTGGGTTTGTAGCAGAGGGGGGTATCGACGGTTTTTTTCAGGGAGAGGATGCAACTTGTATATCCCTTTTTCTTGATACAAAGCGCAAAAATTCACTCTATGAGGAGAAAGAAAACAGAATTATCGATTATTGTGTTAAGAATACCAATAAATTTGAGCTGACTAAGAATAAAAACTATACGATAAGGCAGGCCGTGCCGGACGATATTCCCCAGATGGTTCAGCTTTTTCAAACGGTATTTGAAACCTATCCAACTCCTATTTTTAGCAGAGAGTATCTTCAAGAAGTCATGCGGGATGATGTCTTGTTTATGGTGGCGGAAGAGGAAGGGAAAATTATTAGTATTGCTTCGGTGGTTCTAGACAAAGAGAACATGAATGCTGAAATAACTGATTGCGCCACTTATCCAAAGTATAGAGGCAGAAATATATTAAGCGAATTGATATTCCAACTGGAAACACACTTGAAACGTAATGGCTTTGCTACAGCATATAGCCTTTCAAGAGCTAACAATCTTGGGATCAACAGGTCTTTAAGCAAGCTGGGGTATATGTATCGGGGTAGACTAATCAACAACTGCCATATTTGCGGGGGTTTTGAAGATATGAATATTTGGGTAAAAACTTTAAAATAGTAAAATACTATTTTGTAAGTCAAGGGGAAGAAGATTTTTGAGAGATAGCCTGATTTGCTAAAGGATTATATTAAAAAACAAATACTTAAGGTAAATACCTGGACAATTCAGCATAAAGTGGATATATTCAGGGTATTCAAAAGAATAATTTTTTGTTATAATATAAAAACTTAAGCAAAAATAACAATATATAGTTGTACAGGTTGGTGCAAACTTCGTGAAAGTGAAGGACGCTAAAGCTATGGGTCTAAGGCTGCTTGTAAGTTGCTATGATTGCCAGGCTGCAAGTAATATGAACTTCTTGGGGGGGAGTAGTTCCGTTTTGGAGTACTCTCTTTTTTATATCTTTAATTTTCACTTGGGAGGATAGTACATATGAAACAAATGGGCATCAGACAAGCATTCAGAGCAAATTTTCTGGGTCACGCTCCGGACTGGTACAAAAGAACAATTCTTGCTTTTCTGGTGTTGAACCCTATTTTGATGGTTACCGCCGGTATGTACGTTACCGGGTGGGTGTTGATTGTCGAATTTATTTTTACCCTGGCAATGGCGTTAAAATGTTATCCGCTTCCTGCCGGTGGGCTTCTGGCGATCGAAGCCGTTGTGCTCGGACTTACTAACCCTCATATGGTCTATCACGAGGTTGAAATGAACCTGCCGGTTATTCTTCTTCTGATGTTCATGGTTGCCGGGATCTATTTTATGAAAGAAGGTCTTGTGTACCTGTTTTCCAAGCTCCTTACTAAAGTACACTCTAAAGTCGCGCTTTCATTCCTGTTCGCTGTACTGGGTGCGGTTCTTTCTGCGTTTTTGGACGCGCTGACCGTAACGGCAGTGATTATCGCCGTGGCCTATGGTTTCTATAGCATCTTCCACAAGTTTGCTTCCAGCGAAAAAGTATACGAAACGTATGACATTAATCACGACCATAGTGTTGATGACAAACTTCATGAAGACCTGGACGAGTTTCGTGGTTTTCTGCGTAATCTTATGATGCATGGTGCTGTGGGCACTGCGCTGGGCGGAGCAATAACACTGGTTGGTGAACCGCAGAACCTGTTGATTGGCTCCATTATGCAATGGGACTTCGTAGATTTCTTTATACAATGTGCCCCTGTGTCTATCTCGGTATTGATCGTTGGTCTTCTGACCACCATTATCCTTGAAGTTACTAAGTTCTGGGGGTACGGCTACCAGCTTCCGGAATCTGTGAGAAAGGTTATGGAAGATGATGTAAAAGCCAAAGATGCTGCCAGGAATATGCGCGGACGTGTGCGCCTGATTGTAATGGCTTTGTGCGGCGTTCTGCTGATCTTCTCCCTGGCACTACACCTGGCGGAAGTAGGTATTATTGGTCTGATGATTATTATCCTGCTTACTGCTTTCAACGGGGTTACTGAAGAAAAGCGCATCGGTCATGCGTTTGAAGAAGCATTGCCGTTTACTGCGCTGCTGGTTGTATTTTTTGCTGTCGTTGCGGTTATTCATGACCAGCATTTGTTTACGCCGATTATTCAATGGGTGCTGAACATGGAAGGGCAGAACCAGCTTGTGGCTTTCTTTGCGGCCAACGGTGTCCTTTCGGCAATCAGTGACAATGTTTTTGTGGCTACGGTATATATGACTGAAACACAGCAAGCGTTTGAAGCCGGGGCCATTGCGGTGGAGCAGTACAACAAGCTGGCAGTTGCCATCAACATGGGTACAAATATCCCTTCCGTTGCCACACCAAACGGTCAGGCGGCGTTTCTGTTCCTCTTGACTTCTGCTCTAGCACCGCTGATTCGCCTGTCTTACGCTGAGATGGTAAAACTGGCTCTGCCATACGCCGTCGTTATGACTGCAACAGGTTTACTGGCAACAATGTACCTGTTATAACACTTGAGAATATCAGATTACAAGGGTTTAAGCATTACTGATCTTTTAGTATCTCGACTTTCGGTGACCTTATATACGATGAGAAAGATTGTCCGTTGTTAATACTGAGGTTGTCACACTTTTAAGCCTGGCCACATATCCTACGAGTGAAGTTAGCCCCAAGGAGTGTGGATATCATGACTGATCCAGTAACCGATATCATCAACGGACGCACGCCGCATGTCATCGCGGCTGAAATTAATATGATCAAATACCAGACTGAGAGGATCTACCTTGCCGCCGCTGTCGAGATTGGCAGGCGGCTGACGGAAGCCAAGGCCCTGCTTAAGCATGGAGAATGGGGCAAGTGGCTGGAGGAGTCGGTCGATTTCTCCCAGAGCAGAGCCAATAAACTGATGCGTATCTTCACAGAGTACGGAGCAGGACAGCTTACCTCCTCAAATTCGGATTCGAATCCGAATTTAAACTACAGTCAGGCGGTGCTTCTTTTAGGTATCCCAAAGGAGGAACGAGCGCAATTCATCGTCGATCTGGATATCGAAGGCATGACCAATCAGGAACTCAGGCAAGCGGTCAAGGAACGGACACAAGCCAGGCAAGAAAAAGACCAAGCCTTACAGGAAAAAGACCTGGCCCTGCAGGAGAACACGGATCTCCAGAAAACAGTGGAAGACCAAAGCGGTATCATCACCGGGCTGACTGCGGAACTCGCCAATCTAAAGGTCCAATTGGAGAACGTCAAAACGTCCAAAGAAGAACTCGCTAAAACGGCCAGGCAGCTGAATGATGCGCTGGAATCCCTCCAAAAAAGCTCAGCCGCCAAGGGCTACGAGCGGATGAAGACGAACTTTATTAATACGTCGCTCAAAGTCAGGGCCAACCATATCGCCTTCCTCTGTGAAAACATGGATCAAACCATCAAGGAAGTCAAGCATAAGCTGCTCCAGATCGCCCCTAATGACAAGGAGACGTATATCATTTATAAGAATAAAATTTACGATCTTCTGGATAGGTGGCTTAAAGATGAGACGTGGAACAGGCAAGCTTGCCCCATCAGAGATACACAGTAAGAAGTGGTAGATGATGAAGGGCCGGAAAAACGCGGCGGACGCTGTCGTTGTTTTCCGGCTTATTGTTGCCGCGTAATGAGAAAAATGCGTTACAGTTCGTTCTAAGTTAATTCTGTTCTCCCCTCAAAATAAGTACACCTTTCGGATAATGCGCCTGCATCCAGTCCAAACCGTTTTTATCTGTGAGCCGCTGTGTATGAGCTTTATAGGCATCATACCAGTCCTGATGATTCGTGCTGGCGTATTTGATATCCTCACTGCCGAGGATCTTTCGGCACAGGATCTCCATCACACTTCCCTTTAAGCCTGTCTGCCCGCCTTTTGCAAATTCGGAAAATAGGTAAGGCAGTGCTTGTTCATCCATGGCCAGAATGATATTGTACTCTGCCTGATGCGCTTTGATATAATCATAGGGATTGGAGGAAGGTAACGGTGATGACATGATTTTCTCCAAGCACAGCTCAATCTGCTTAGCTTTGTTGACCGCCGTATTTCCTTCATTTCCAAGACTGAAGTACACATACTCCAGACGTGTAAGCAATTCCTTCAGCAAATCGGCACTTTCGGCATATACGCGTACATCTCTCTGCATGATTTGCTCGATTCTGCTTCTTAAGTAAGTCGTGCTATATCCTTCATATTTTCCCGCGCTGTCGGTAAATTTTATGTTAATGACTTCAACATTATCGACTAGGCTGAACAACAGGATGGCATTGCGCCCAAACACATCACCGATCATTCCGTTTTCCGCAGAAATCGCTGAATCGTCGTTGATCCGGTACTGAATGGTTAGACCATACGGCGCGGTCGACGTCTGCAATTCGACTTTATCCCGTACGACCCCTTTCGGCAAAGGCATCGCGTCAATCAGTGCGATAACCTTGCTCGCATTGCCTACATACGGTGTTTTGTTGGCCAGTAATTTATCTACTGCATAACCAGCGTATGTTTCCTGTCCTGCAGCCGTGTCATTGACCGGGTTTGCCACAAATCCAATCATCAACGCTACAATCATAACAACTGCCGCCGTACCAATCCAAACACCGGGTTTTCTGTAATGGATCACATTTTTAATTCTCTCTTTAATATTGTTTGCACCGAAAGCTAAAGGGGTAGCCTGCCAGAAGCTGTTCTTCTGAACTGCCAACGCCAGCAGGGAATTGGAATAATCTTCTTTGATCTCTTGTCCCTTGTTTCTGATAACCGTTTCATCGCAGGACATTTCCATGTCCTTAACCATCAGCGCAAAGCAGAACCACATCAACGGATTAAACCAATGGATGATCAGAACCAGAAATGCCGCCGGTTTGATCAGATAATCGCGTCTCTTAATATGTACCGTTTCGTGCGCCAGTACATAGGGTAATTCCCGGGGCGAAATGCCTGCAGGCAAATAAATTCTCGGTCTCCTAAAACCAAAAACAAACGGTGTGCTGATTTGATCTGTCTCATAAATATCCGGTAAAGAAGCATCCAGCAGCGTAGCCGTTTTGATCTTCCCTGCAATTTTAAAATAGGAAAAAATATTCCAAATCAGCAGCACCATAACCCCGGCCATCCAGACCATACTGCCAAGCAACATCATCATAGAAAGCGGACTTACATCCATTGCAGCGACCAGAGGCAGCGTGCTGCCAACTGAGCTGTTTACTGTACCGTTTATTGCATCATTTATGTTCCCAAGGCCTGCCATCACCAGCACCTCAGGTAAGGCATCAGGCTGCATAGCGGGTTTAATAACGTTTAAGAAACTAAAAACTGAGGTAAATGAACCAGGACAAACCAGTCTGAAGAAAACCGCCAGCCATAACAAATAAGAGAAGATTTTCGGTGCCCTTTTCAGAAGCTGCCGAATCAGGATCACACCCAGAGCCACGTAGGAAGCTGTCATGCTCATACCGACAACAGTGCTGAATACTGTCATCAAGCTGTTCATTGCATCGCCTCCTCAATAATTCGTTTTAGTTCTTCAGCTTCCTTAGCCGTGAGCTTTTTCCGATCAAGGAATGCTGTTAAAAATTGCGGCAGAGAACCTTCAAAGTTTTTTTCAATTAAAGATTGGCTCTCATACTTCTGCGCTTCTTCCTTTTTAATACGTGAAGTGACTACAGTATCCGTGTTGTCTAAAATGCCCCGTTCACATAGCTTTCGCAAAACCGTGTAAGTGGTTGACTTCTTCCAGCCCAGTCTTTCCAAAGAAAGCCTTACAAGCTCAGTCGAATTCACCGGTTCCTTTTCCCAGACGATACTGACAAATTTATACTCCGCATCAAATAATTTATAGTTTTCCATGATAGCCCCCAAGGTTTATCTTAATAGACCTATTTGTAAGTTTATTCTAATAGACCTCAGTTGTCAACAGAAAATCTGCGGTACTTCAGGACCCTGAAAATTTTGTTCGAGGACAACCGATCAAAGCCTGATATATTTTGTTGCTACTGATTGCACAAACGCACTGTCATGCTCCACAAACAGCAGGGTCGGCCGGCATCTTACAATAAGGTCCTCAATCTGCATTCGGGACAGGACGTCAATATAGTTCAGCGGTTCATCCCAGATATACAGATGGGCCTGCTCGCAGAGACTTTTGGCCAGGAGCACCTTTTTCTTCTGCCCTGCGCTGAACATACGCATATCTTTTGCAAACTGAATACCTGAGAAATCGAGCTTGTGCAGAATGGTTAGAAGGCGGCTCTCCTCGATCTGGTGCTCCTCGGCAAAACTGCGCAGACTGCCCTGCAAGTAAGCGGTGTCCTGTGAAATATAGGAGACTTTTAGATTACTTGCAATATTGACCTTGCCGCTGGAGACAAGATCTTCTCCAATCAGCAGCTTAAAAACACTGGACTTGCCGCAGCCATTCCTGCCACTTAAGGCCACCCGCTCTCCTCTCTCTACAGTAAAATGAACATTCTCGCAGACCTTCCTGTCCGAATAATAAATTGCCAGGTCATGTAATTCCACAAGTGTATTTTTCGGGTGTGAAAGGGGTTTCATACTCAGGCTGTCGGCCAGCTCAATATTTTTTAAAAGTTTTTCTTTCGTCTGGATGTTCTTTTGCAGCCGAGTTTCGATCACTTTGGACCGTTTCATCATTTTTGCCGCCTGGTGGCCGATATAGCCTTTATCCGGCTTGATGCCGGAGTTCAGCGTTCCCTTCTTGGTTTTCTCGATTTTATCCGACCAGTCGGCCGTCCGCCTGGCTGCTGCCGATAATTGTTTGATCTCTTTCTGCAGCCTGTCATTCTCCGCTGTTTCAAACGAATCCATTCTCTCTTTATTGACCCACCACGTTGAAAAATTGCCTTTTTGAAGTTCAATATTGGTTTTATTGATGGTCAGGATATGGTCGATACAACCGTCCAGAAAAACCCTGTCATGAGAGACCAGGATGAAGCCGGTTTTCCTGTTCAGATATTTCCCGACAACACGCCTACCCTCTATGTCCAGATGGTTGGTCGGCTCATCAATCAAAAGAAAGTTGTGGGGCTTAATGAACAGTGCCGCAAGCAAAACCTTGGTCTGCTCCCCCTGGCTTAAGGCCGCAAAAGGCAGCTCCAGGACATCCTCTGCAACTTCGAGCAATGACAATTCTTTCTGAAGTTCCCAATGTTCAAAAACATGGCAGATACTTGCCACTACCTCAATGACATTTTGACTGGGATCGGTAACCTGGAAAGGAAAATAATCAAAAGACACGGGGGAGTCAATTGTCCCACGGTACTCGTATTTCCCGCACAGCAGCTGCAAAAAGGTCGTTTTACCGCGCCCGTTCCGGCCAGTGAACCCAAGTTTCCAGTCCGTATCGATCTGAAAAGATACATTTTCAAAGATATTGTCGTAACTGCCGTCATAGCAAAACGTTAAATGGTCGATGTTAATCAACGCCATCGCGATCACCTCACCGTGTAAAAATAATAAGGCTGCAAGAAAGTTTATTCTTGCAGCCTCAAAATATCCTTAAACGCAGTTGATGTGCAGAAAAAATGTCAACATGATGCACATTCCGAATGCTGTCGGTTTAATTTGATTGCTTTAAAGATTGTAACTTTCTTGCTCCGTGGGCGTCACAAGGCAGCAGCACTTGCTGCTTACTCCGTAACGCTCTTTTCACTTCACTTTTAGCAAGAAAGTTTGCGCATCTTCCCATCTCCGATCAAATTTATCTATTAATGAAAAACTCCAAATCGCCCTATTGATAGATCACTAACCCTAATATTATATCAGATAACCCTATCATTCAATACTAGGCCAAAAAACCCTGCAGAATCATATCTTCAGCTTCTTTTTCCGTGAGGCCAAGCGTCATCAGCTTAATCAGCTGATCGTTTGCAATCCTGCCGATCGCCGCCTCATGGATCAGCTGCGCATCCGAATGGAAGGCCGAAATTTCCGGAATAGAAGAAACTTTCGCTTGATCCATAATAATGGAATCACATTGAATATGTCCGCGGCATTGGGCATACCCGCGCATATTCAAATGAAAAACTTGGGTGGAATGATCCTGCGCCACGGAACGGGAAATGATCTGGGCGGCAGCATCTTCGCCTATCAGCTCAACTGTAATATCGGATTCGGCATTCTGGTTGGTGGTAGTCAGCAGTCTTTCCATGACAATCAGACGCGCGTTCTTATGCAGGCGTACTTCCGTATCCCTTTTTGTCTGGTCGACGCCTCTAATCTGAACCATTTCCAGCTCAGCCACGCCGCCCTCTTCGACTTCAATAATCGTCTTCGGATTCAAAATTCTTTCTCCGCTGCCATCGCCTTCGCCATAGTGTTTTTCCACATACTTCATCTTAGCACCCTTGCGGACAAAAAATTCGTGAACGCCGTCATGCTGGGCTTTCTTGCTTCCCGGATTATGAATCCCGCAGCCGGCCACAATCAGAACGTCCGAGTCGGCGCCGATTTCAAATGTATTATAAACGAGGTCATCGATCCCTTCAGACAGAATAACCGGAATATGCACACTTTCTCCTTTGGTTCCGGGTTTCACGATGATATCAATGCCAGGCTTGTCCTGCTTGGTGACAATGTCAATATTGGCGGTCGTGTTCCGTCCTGCTTTCTCGCCATTTTTACGGATATTATAGGCCCCATGAGGTATTTCATGCAAATCGGCGACTTCAGCCAGAATTTTTTTATCAATCGCATTCAACATTGGCTTTTCCTCCTACAATGGTACAGTTGTTTCTACATTCGCAGTTGGAATCCAACAGCTCAATTTCACCCAGAATTTTAGCCTTGGTGGTCACTTCGCTGATTTTCCCGTCGGACACTAAAACAACCTGGTCCGCCAGACGGAGAATCCGTTCCTGGTGGGAGATGATTACAATCGTCGTGTCATATTTTTTATTTAAACTTTGGAACGTCTCGGTCAGCTTCTGGAAGCTCCACAGGTCAATCCCTGCTTCCGGTTCATCAAAAACAGCCACTTTCAGGTTGCGCGCCAAAATACTGGCGATTTCGACTCTCTTTAATTCCCCACCCGAAAAGCTCGCATTAATTTCCCTGTCCAAGTAATCCTGCGCACATAAACCTACATCATAAAGCAAATCGCAGGAATTTACCTTTTTATCTGGACCGGCAGCCAGTTTCAAAATATCGCGGACTTTCATTCCTTTGAAACGGGGCGGTGACTGAAACGCATAGCCGATACCCAGTCGTGCTCTTTCTGTAATTCCCATATCGGTAATATCGGTACCATCTAAAAGTATTTTTCCTGCCGTAGGCTGGTAAATACCCATAATCACTTTGGCGATCGAGGATTTTCCTCCCCCGTTCGGACCTGTCATGACATAAATTTTTCTCTTATCCAGGGTGAGACTGATGTTCTCAAGGATTTCCACATCTGTTCCCTTGTCATCGTCTAACGTCAGGCCGACATTTATCAGTTCCAACATCTCAATACCACCTTTTAAGCATTTTCCAATTTGAAAATTTCAGCAACATCTTCCATAACATCTTCCATCATTATCTTTGATAGATATTTCTCCGGATATTATAGCATCCCAAATAAAATAAAGGAAATCCCAGTATTCTTAAAAATTCTTAATTACATTGTTAACGCCCAAAGAAACCATTGATTGCTATTGAGGGCAAATATCTTCCTTAATGGTTATAGAGCACAAGTGTGAAAAAACCGACTTTTCCCATTCCTGCGTTATACGTCATATTCTGATCCATGGACATCCGGACAACATCAATCCCGCTGCCTTCCATCGAATATTGCTTTTTATCCGGAAAGCGGCAAGGCTCTCCTTCGAGGGCCGAGCATTGCTCGCACAATGTGCAAGGACCTGCGCCCATGATCAGAACATCATCCGCAGTGAGTTCTTTCCGCAGCGCTTTGTTCAGATTATCCAGAATCTCAACCGACTCCTTCATTTCTTTTCTGGAACGGATCGAGATGATCTTGCAGAGAATGAAAGCGTGACCGTATTTCTGGACCCTGGCTTTTCTTTCCTCCTCCGTACCTGCTCCGGGCGGGCAGGCATGGTTCTTTCCAAAATTCCCGCAAGTATTTCTTGCGCACTGATCGAATACATCCCGTGAAAAAACAATGTTATCAACTTTGATTTCTCTGTATTCGTCAAATCCCAATTTAGTGAAGGTTTCGATTAACCGCTCTCTTAGCTCCATGTTCTTTAGCTCCTTTTTTTCTTCATTTCTGGCGAGCAGGAAGCTTGGAACCTTACATATGGAATACTATACAAACTGATCAATTAATTCAAGGGCAAAAAGATTGTTAAAATAATAAATGTAAAAAACTCCAGGTTATTAAGCTGGAGCTTTGGTTTCATTGTATAAAATTTTGGTGGGTTTGATAGGATTCGAACCTACGACCCCCGCGATGTGAACACGGTGCTCTAACCGGCTGAGCTACAAACCCACAAATGGCATGCACATGGTTTATTATAGCGCTATTATCTGGGAAATGCTACCCTAAAAGCTCTAAAAAGCAACGATAATTCCTTTTTTGCCCGCATAGGTCGCAATGGTTGCTCCCATTTGGTTAATGATAATTTTCTTGGGATGATAACGTTTCTGAAGTTCAGCAGCGATCGCTTGGGCATCGGTTAGATTATCAACATGCGTAATCCCGATTATCCGGCCGGTAAGATCCGAACATCTTTCCCCAACCAATTCGATCAGCCTGCTCAGAGACTTGTTTCGTCCGCGGATTTTTTCCAGCATTTCCGCTCTTCCATCCACATTATGCAGTATCGCCTTAATATCAAGGATTTTAGCTAAAGAACCCTGGAACTTACTTAAACGTCCGCCCTTAACAATGTTCTCCACAGTATCTAAAAGGATCAGGAATTTCATTTCGTCCCGCATTTTTGTCAGGCCGCTCAAGACTGCATCAAACGCAAGTCCGGCCTCGCAAAATTCCACGGCCTTCAATACCTGCAGTCCATGCCCGAGAGATCCGGCCAGTGTATCAAATATGGTTACCTCAGCGTTACCAGACAGTTCCCTGCCCAGATTTGCTGAAGCAAAGGAACCGCTTAGATACGAAGATATGGTCAGGCACAAGACCGGACCTTTCCCTGACAGCTCTTGAAAAACCTGCGCGAATTTTGCGGGTGCGGGCTGCGAGGTCTTCGGAAGTTCGGCTGAAGCATACATTTCCTGATAAAAATACTCTGGGGTGATGTCCTCCCCTTCAGTATACTCCTTACCATTGACCCGAATCGCTAACGGAACAACATGGATACAGTGTTTTTCCAGTAAGTCCTTCGGAACATCGGCTGAACTGTCCGTGACAATATGCATCTTTTTCCCCTCCCCTTACGATCTATGTCAGAGTAAAGGACTGATTAGAAACTTGTAGATATGCTCAATCGGTGGCCCGATTACAATATTGATCACATTTGTAATAATCAGAATCAGTAAGATAAACGTGCTCATCTGATAAATCCGGCTGTACAGACTGCTGTCTTTCAGACCGAGCAAACCAAAGACAACATGGGAACCGTCAAGCGGCGGGATTGGCAGAAGGTTAAAAACAAACAAGACAACATTCATCCAGACCGCGTAAAAAAAGATATTTTGCAGGATATATAAAGTATCCCCATCGAGGATGCTCTCCGGAATATAACCGATGGCCCATATCAGGACCACGAAACATACCGCAAGCAACAAGTTCATCACCGGTCCGGCCAGGGATACCAGGATATCATCTCTTTTTCTATTTTTAAAGTTACTGATGTCAACCTGAACAGGCTTAGCCCAGCCAAAATGAGCGACAACCAGCATCAGAAACCCAATAATGTCAATATGAACCAACGGGTTAAGCGACGTCCTGCCCTGCAGTCTGGGCGTATCGTCACCGAACCACACTGCGGTCTGGGCGTGGGCAAATTCATGAAAGGTAAGACCAATAATGATTCCGGGCAACATATAAAGGGTTTGAACAATATCAAAATTCATGCTTTACTTCCTTTCGGGTAACATACTATGTTCTCTTAACTTTTGAGAGGCCGCCATATCAAGGGTAAAATCCTATAATCCTAATAATACATAATTCCGACCGATTTGACAAAGGAATACTTCAGATACAATATAAGATACAGGACGAAGCTTAAGAATATGTGAATAAAGAAAAGGAAGTGATCCTTATGGAAAAACATTTTCTTAAAAACATTGATTTTGGTAAAGTTCTGGATATGGCTTCTTTGGTAGATTACCAGAACGGTCAGGTCGTCAGCAGAACGCTGGCCCAGAGCAAAGCCTTAAGTCTGACACTTTTTGCGTTTGATCTGGGAGAAGAGATCAGCTCCCACTCCTCTGGCGGAGATGCGATGGTCTACATCCTTGATGGCAGCGCCCGGATCACGATCGGATCTCAGGACTATGTGCTGGAAAAAGGCCAGACCATCGTCATGCCTGCAGCTATCCCGCACGCAATATTTGCTGCCGCGAAATTCAAAATGCTACTGATCGTTGTATTCAATATTGACGCATAACAGACTTTGCTTACACAAGAACCCCCTGCAATCGGGAGGTTTCTTGATTCTGATGATCTTCGGTTCAATGTTCTATCTATGCTATCAGCTTATCTGTATACCTTCCTATCGTTTGAAGCCTCTTCCGTCTCCCGGTGCGCCACCGGATCCAGGCTGAGTGCTCCCGGCTCTGCCGCCCATTCCTCCGCTATAGGAACCGACACGCGTAACCTTCTCGGAAATCGCAACCTCTTCGTAGCATGTTCCAGCCGTATAGGTTCCACCTGAATAGAGACCGTTTGCAGAGGTGCCTGTTGAACTTCCCCCATAATAAATCTTGTAGGTTGTGCCTTTGGTTAATTCCGATGAACATACGACCAGATTCCGGAACGTTTTGGTCGGCGCGAAAGTAAGTACTTCTTTTCCATCTGCAGTTTCGATCCTGACGATGGTCCCGGCCTGCTGATCAGACGGCAGGTTAATGTTCAAAGCGTAGAGGGATGAATTCGTATCCGGAGCCTCTGCCATGCCTGCGCTGCCTGCCGCTACCAGGAACCCGCCGGTTACGGTGAATGATCCGGTATAATCCAGAGCACCGTTGCCGTTGTCCGTTGGTCCGTTGACAATGACCTTTCCATCGGTCATGGTGACCGCTCCGTTGATATCAATCCCATCACCGCCTGAGTCAACAACGATGGTACCACCATTGATGCTCATACTGCAGTCACCCGAAGACGCAAAATCATTTTGACCGGGCCGGCCATTCGCCGAGGAAGAATCTGTACCGCCTGCACCGTTGATGCCATCGTCGCTTGACTTGACGTTCATATTCCCGCCATGGATATTGATCACAGCACTTTCAATGCCTTCATAGGATTTCGTAATCGCAATCTCTCCGGCGTCAATATTCAGTGTCGCATCGGAATGCATCCCGTCATCTCCGGCTGTAATATTGATCTTTCCGCCGCTTACCGTTAAACTGCCGTTGGAATGAATCCCGTCGTCCGCCGAGTCAATGCTGATCGTGCCTCCTTCGATCGTGACCACAGAACCAGCCTTGATTCCTTTCATACTGCCGGTGGACATACTGTCATCCTTCGAAGCAGTGTCAGGTGCGGCACCGCCGGGTCTCATCATACCTGAATTTGTGTCTGTATTAATGCTGTTGGCGCTGCCTCCGCCGGACGTAATATCAATCGTTCCGTCTGTGCACCAAATGCTTGTTTCGGCCTGCATCCCGTCTTCACCGGCGGTCATATGGATTGTTCCTGCTTCGATCAGGATAAAGCCTTTAGCAGCATCCGCATCATTAGAAGATTTAAACCCGTCATCTCCTGCACTCACCGTGATACTGCCATCTTTAACGGCGATGAAATCACGGCCAATGATCCCGTTATTCACGGCATCGACGGAAATGTTGCCGCTCACGATTCTAAGTTCATCTTGACTCGTTATGCCATTTTTGAAGTTAGCTTTGACATTCAATGATCCGCTGCCATTAATCGTCAGGTCACTTTTACTGAAGATCACTGCATTCGGTTCCTCTGCCTTAGGATCCGAGTAAGTGTAGGATGAGCCGTCCTTCAGCGTATTTTTCGTGCCGTCTGCCAGGGTAATGACAGTCTTCTCAGATTTTAGCACATAAATAGGCGCACTGGTTGAACAGGTCATATCGACACCATTCAGGATCAGTCTGACGGTTTTGCTGTCCTCGGTGTAGACGATCATCTGAGCGTCGGCAATTGTGCCGCTGACAACATACGTACCTGCAGATAGAATGGTTATAACGTTATCGACAACGCTGACTCCGCTTCCCTCTGTCTTCGCCGAGCCCCCCGAAAAAGTAATATGCGAGGCCTTGGTATCATCCCATTCCGCATTGGTATCTTCATCATTATAATCAACGGATATACGGTTCTCAGTACTGTCCAGGGCGGTACCGGCGCTGTCCGATTCCGCTGTCTTCTGTGAGGAGCAAGCTGTTAAGGTTAAAAGGGATACGCACAATATGGCAATCATGCCAATGAAAATTATTTTTTTCTTGGGAATATTGGGAGTATTGGGGGTCTTTGGGCCCATCAATCTTCATCCTTTCCAGGAATCTTTTTTTGTGATTGTACAACAGGTTTGTGACCATGAGGTGTAGGCAGTGTGACAAAATGATGAAAACATTCAACAAACAACAATTAAAAGCCGGTTCAGATCGAACCGGCCTTATACTAGGTATCCTATACGAATGTCATTCTGTTTCATCTGTCCATTGTCCCAAACAAATTCTCATAACAGATTTATCATGCTGTCTTGCGGCAGTTTTACGTATATTTTTATTTGTCTATCTCTTTATCTTTCTGGTCTTGATAAGGGTCAAGATGGATATTCACACGGGTGTTTTTCAACTTGTCACTCATGTCCTTTTTCAGGATTCCGATAATATCATGCGCTTCTTTGACGGTAACGTTGTGATCGATCGTAATGTGAAAATCGATGTGCTTCATATTTCCTGATTTTCTTGTTTTAAGCTTGTGATAATCTCTGAATTGATGACTGTGCTCAGAAATGATCTTTTCGATCTCAGCTTCTTCTTCATCAGAGAGCTTCGAGTCGAGAAGGAAGTTAAAGGCTGTTTTGCATAAGTGAAACGCTTCTTTGATGATCAGCAACGCTACGATAACCGCGACAACGGAGTCCAGCACCGCAAATCCGGTAAGTTTAATCAGCAGGATTCCAACGCCGACGCCTAACGACGTATAAACATCGGTTTTTAGGTGAAGCGCATCTGCTTCCAGGGCCATCGATTCCTCTTCTTTGCCCACTTGATATAATTTTCTTGATACAACCAAATTGACAAGTGCCGATACAAACATTACCCCGATGGCAACAGCCGCCTGTTCAATCTCGGCAGGTTCAAATATTTTCTTAATAGCTTCAATAATAATCAGTGCCGCTGCTACAAAAATTAGAAGCCCTTCAATAAGTCCGGAAATATTTTCGATCTTTCCATGTCCGTAGGGATGGTCCTTATCCGCCGGCTTCGTTGACTGTCTCACTGAGAAAAAGGCGACAATCGATGCGGCAAGGTCCATACTTGAGTGGATCGCCTCGGAAATAATACTGACGGAACCACTCAAAATGCCTGCTATGATCTTAAATATGATCAGCGCAGTATTCGAAATAATGGATAACAATGCAAACTTGACTCTTCTGTCAGCCACAGCTTTTCTTCCTCCCAAAATCACCTAAAATATCAATTTCATAAAATCCAATCTAATACCTTGTCGACCTAAAATGATAATATCATGGCGAGCAGATTTCTTGAAAGACAAGGCAAATGATTGAGGAACCCCTTCTTATATAAAAAAAACTGCGGAACTATAATTGTTGGAAATATAGTCCCACAGGATTTGTCTCCTGCTGCCAGTATACCGGCCCAGCCTTATACACCTAAATCAATTTCACGTGTATCGGCCTGATCGATGCGCAATATGATAAATCAAAAATTAGTATATTTGAAAACAACCTCTACTGTCAATATCGTTTTGCCTAAAACTTGAGATAGCTCTACCTAAAATTTAAGATAGCTCCCTGCGCTTAAATATCATTGCAATCAAGCACACCAATCCTGCTGCCGCTCCGCCCCAGCCGGCCACTTGGAACAGCAGAACGTAACCGGATGCAGTCCCGGCAATATCGAGTATCCCCTTCAGCAGACTGCCCACGGTTAATACCGCAATGCTGGAATTATAGATATTGTAATACAAACGGTAGTTCCTGCGATCGCTGATCCGGGGAACGATCAGCCCCAGCGTAAAGTAGAATACTGCGCCGCCCAGAAGCGGATACAGAAACATCAGGGTCATTGCCGCCGAACGAACCCCATGACTGAACTGCGCATAGATATTCGCCACGGCAATAGCTACCGCTGTGAGTATCAGATAGACAATCACTGTTTTGCGGATCTGCCGTGACCCTTCCGTACTATTCATTGCCAATATAGACAATATCGCTCACCTCTCTCTGCCGAGAACTCCTGCCATCCGTCGGATGATTGACGATTTCTCCGTTAAAGTACATCGTCGAAGATCCTCCTCCATCCAAATTATACGCAATCGTACAGCCCCTCTCGGCAAACTCCTGCGCAAGCTCCAGTAAGGAAAGTCCTGCGCTCTCTTCCGTCCGGCCGTCAGAGACAATTACGATATAATGCAGACCGGAGACCTGAGCGATCGCGGTCCTCGGATTGCTGTTTTTGGACTGGGATACCTCACTGGTACTGTCCACCACGATTTCTCCATTTTTGATCAGGGCCGGTCCAAATGAAAGCACCTGCCAGGGATTTGTCAGGCAATCGGCACTGACCGCATTTTCATTAATAATTGAGAAATCTCCGTGGTCGTCAATCACCAGGGCTTCATCGTTTCCGGCCTGACGGGCCGTATCCCTGTACAAGACGCCATTGCGTAAAACATAACCGTTATTTCTGAATCCATAGTAGTCGCCATTGACCGCGAAGATTGCCTGATGTTCTTCGGCCATATCCGAGGTTGTTTCCTTGAGATTGCGCCCAAAGCTGTTTTCGGCCAGCGCCGTTTTCAGGTAAGACGCATCGCTGAGCCGGATATCGGCGACATAAAAGGTGGTGTCATACGCCTGCACCGTATCAATCGTTATTTTGATATTTTTATCCTGATAAGAATGATCGGTAACCGCAGCTTCAGTCTCTGACCCGAACTCGGACGGATCCTCCGCTGCACTTTGCTGCTCAGAGGCTGTATTTTGCTGTTCGGCAGTTTCGGCAGCCTCACGCTGCTTGACTTCGGTCACGTTCTTTGGAATTACAAAGGTGTCCAGCAGAACAAAAACAAAAGAAAATGTCAGTAAAACAGCAAAGACGGCTGCCCAACGGTAGGGCTTGGATAGGAATTTTTTCATGTTGCCAATGAACACTCCTGTCTTCTGTCATCGATTTCTGTTTTATATTAAATGACCCATGTGACAGTTTGATGAACGATCGATGAGCATTCATTGAATATTATGTTCTTTTCCAGCGCTTAAACCCTTTGACAACCTCATACCAGCCGACAGATACGACGGCCAAAGCAGCGGCCAGGATAAGCTGTTTCCAGGACAACGGCGCGAGCTTCAATAAATGATTCAGCGGTGTATAGATAATAAGAAGCAATCCTGCTAGGGTTCCAATATTTACCATCCACATGACCTTATCTCTGATCAATTTCGCAAAAGACCGAAAAGCAGAATCCGTATTGGAGCTGTTCACCTGAACCAACACGAGATTTGCCAGCAAAATAATCGCTAGTGCCATAGTCCTGGCCAGAGAAGCCTGATCAGGATGGTTGTTTAACATAGTGAAATAGGTGCCGAATGATGCCCCAAAGATCACGAGACCCTGTAGGACACTTTTGGTCAGTATTTTTGCAGTGAGCAGCTTTTCGTCGGGACTGCGCGGAGGCTGATCCATGATATCCCGTTCGGCCGGCTGCCGCTCCAGCACAATGGAACAGGTGGGGTCAATGACAACTTCAAGCAGTACCACGTGCAGCGGCAGCAGCAAAAGACTCGCCGGACTGATTCCCAGGAAGGGTGCAAGTAAAGAGGCAAATGCGATCGGGATATGAATCGTGAAAACATAGCCCACGGCTTTTCTGATGTTATCATAGATTCTTCGGCCATCCTTAATGGTATCAACAATGGTTGAAAAATTGTCATCCAGCAGGACCAGATCGGCAGCCTCACGAGAAACCTCAGAACCGCGCTTGCCCATCGCAATCCCAATATCGGCATATTTCAAGGCTGGCGCATCATTGACGCCGTCTCCGGTCATCGCGACAATCTCGCCGTTATCTTTAAAAGCTTTGACGATTCTCATTTTGTGTTCCGGAATTACCCTGGAAAAGATACTGACATCCTTGACTTTCTGACGCAGTTCTTCCTCGCTCATTTGATTCAGCTCATCGCCGGTGATAATCTTATCGCAGTTCGGCATGTTAATCTGCCTGGCAATCGTGCTTGCCGTAATCCCGTTATCTCCGGTGATCATAACGACCCGAACCCCGGCTTTGTTGCAGATTTGAATATCCTGCTTAACAGATTCCCGCGGCGGGTCGGCAAGACCGATCATGCCACAAAGCTGCAGCCGGCATTCCGGCAGGGTGTCCGGGACTTCCTCTTTGCCGGCCAGTACCATTTGGCCAACAGCAATCACCCGCAGGCCCTGCTGCGACATTTCTCTGATTTTGTGCTCGGCAACTTTTCTCTCCTGATCCGTCAGACTGCATACGTCCAGAATACGTTCAGGCGAGCCTTTGGCTGCGACCACAAGCTCATTTTCATTTTGCCAGACGTGTCCCATCATCTTGGTCTGATCCGTGAACGCATATTCTTTGATCAGCTCTCCGCCAAAAAGGAGCTCTCTGCCAATCCCTTGCGCTTCACAGTAAGCAATCATAGCCTTCTCCATCGGGTCATAGGCATCCGGCTCGCAGCCCATGCCCATAATCCGGATCAACCTTTCGCCGTCGTCGTTCAGACTCCAGGTATCCCGAACCGTCATTTTGTTCATGGTAATGGTACCTGTTTTATCGACGCAAAGAACGGATACAGCCCCGAGCGTTTCTACGGACGACAATCTTCTGACCAGTGACTGCTTTTTGGCCAGTCGCCAGGCACCCATCGATAGAAACACGGTCAAAATAACAGGAAACTCCTCCGGGATCATGGCCATGGCCAGGGTGATCCCAGACAAAATGCTTTCAATGACCCGTTCACTGCCAACATGGTCCGGCAGATTGAAATAGGTTACGACTCCGACCAGCGCGAATAAAACTGCGGCAATTGCCGCGCACAGCTTGACCAGTTTTCCGGTTTGTTTTTCCAGCGGGGTCGGACGGTCAGGCGCGGCGGCTATTTCCTGCCCGATTTTTCCGTATTCGGTAGCCGGGCCGATTTGATCGACCCTGATCGCTCCGGTGCCCTGGGTAACCAGCGTCCCGGCGTAGCAATAGTCCCGTCGCCAGTATTCTTTGCTGTCGGGGGACAATTCCCCATCGGCAGCCTTATCTCCGTAGACAACTTTCCAGACACCTGCCGATTCGCCGGTTAGCGAGGATTCATCGACACATAGTGTACTCGCTTTTAAAACCGTGCCATCCGCCGGCACTTTGACGCCTTCAGCAATAAACATGATGTCGCCGGGCACCAGGTCCGAACTGTTGATGATCTGCATCATCCCATCGCGCAGTACGGAAATCTTCGGTGTGGATAAATCCTTCAAAGCCCTAAGTGTTTGGTCGGTTTTCCATTCCTGGATGACTTCTATGCTGATAATCCCGACAACAAAAACAAGCATGATGGCGCCGTCCCGGGGTTCTCCGAGGATAAAATAGATCACAGCTGCAATGAGCAGCAGCAAAAACATGGGTTCACTGATCACCTGCAGGATCTTGTGCAGAAAGCTTTCTTTTTTTTCAGGTACCAGCTCATTCTTCCCGAACCTTTCCTGAAGCTGTCTGGCTTCGGAACTTGAAAGTCCCTGCAGTTCCCTGATCTGTTGTTCTGTCATACAGATGCCTCCATTATTTTCTTGAAGGATATAAAAATACCTGTAGAACATTTACTGTCCCACAGGTATTGTATATCATCACCTGCTGCCCATCGGGCCCAGCCCCATGAACTTGTGTCCAAGTTCATCGCCTGCTCAGTTTGTACTGTAGATTGATATGCAGTGCAAAGAGATAGTTGAATTTTACCATATTGTTTTTTTTTAAGCAATGTTTTATGCAAATTTTATTTAGACGATTTTATTTAGATGTTTTAAGGCATCCGCTTTTTTTAATGAATAATTAATTGAATTTTAGTGGACATTTAATAAATATCTTATACGATTAAAAGGGACCTATTTTTTAATATTACGCAAAGGATATAAAGATGACAACACCTAAGACAAATAAACAGAAAGATATTTTCCATATCGGCTTCAAAATCGGTTTGCTGATGAAAGGCATTGACGGTCTGCTGGAAATCATCGGCAGTATCTTGCTGCTGTTTCTGACGCCGGACCGGTACAACTGGCTGATACGCCTCTTGACGCAGCATGAATTATCCGAAGACCCGCAAGACTTGTTTGCCAATTACCTGATCCATTCCAGCCCCAACTTTTCCTTCAGCACGCAGCATTTTGTGGTATTCTACCTGCTGTCCCACGGGATCATCAAATGCATTCTCGTACTTCTGTTATGGCGCCAAAAGTTGTGGGCTTACCCTTTGGCCATTTTGTCCTTAATCTTGTTTGTCGTTTACCAGCTTTACCGCTATACGTTCACACATTCCGCATTTCTGATTCTGCTTACGATCTTCGATGTGCTCATGATTTTCCTGACTTACAAAGAATCGAAACAAGTAAGATCAAGGCTATGTGATTCTGTCTGATCGGTTATTTAGCTTTATTTTTGTAAATGGTACGGTATCGTCGCCACGCACACATTTCTCCGATATAACAAATGTGTGCGAATTAGTAAGCTCGACTGGTTATGCAGAATATGGTGCCATCCTTTTTTCGGAATAAATTCCGGGATCAGAACCATGATCTGATAATTCTGATCGGTTGCTTTGTGTTCGATCATATCGATAAATTTGGTCAGCGGGTGGATAATGCTCCGGTGTAGAGAATTCAACGTTACCAAACGGACGTCGGGATTCCATTTCTCCCACTTTTCCTCGAGTTTTTTCTCTTCTTCCTTATCAAAGCAAACACTTACCGCAATGATCTGGTTTGCCGACAGCGATTTCGCATAGTTTAACGCATTTTCCACCACGCGCGTGATACTTGCGACAGGAATAATGATAATATTTCCTTTAATCGGTACTGTTGGCTCAGCCGCCGATACCCGAAGCTGCTCTGCGACGTCCATATAATGCTTGTGGATTCTATGGAAGAGCAGAATAATCAACGGCAGGAAGATCAAAATCGGCCAAACCTGCGTGAACTTGGTTAACAGGAACATCATGACAACGACGAAGCTGATCAGCGCCCCGAGCGAATTAATAATCAGCTTTGGCATCCAGCCTTTCGGCTTTTCACGGAACCATTTCACGATCATTCCGGTCTGGGCCAGGGTGAACGGAATAAACACGCCAATCGCGTAAAGCGGAATCAGGCGCTCCGTTCGTCCTTTAAAAGCCACAATTAAAACAATCGATAAAAAGCCGAGGATAAGGATTCCATTGGAGAATCCAAGACGGTCTCCGCGGATCGTGAACATCCTTGGAATAAATTTATCTTTGGCAAGATTCACAGCCAGCAAAGGGAAAGCCGAGTATCCGGTATTTGCGGCCAGAATCAAAATCAACGCGGTTGTGCCCTGAATAAAGTAGTAGATAAAATTACGTCCGAATATTCCTTCAGCCATTTGGGAAACAACCGTTTCCTGTGGGTTCGGGGCTATTCCATAATAAAAGGCCAGAAACACAATCCCAAAAAACAATATCGCGAGCAAACTACCCATCGCCATCAATGTTTTGGCCGCATTATTCGGAGCGGGCTCTTTAAAATTCGGGATCGCGTTAGAAATAGCTTCAACGCCAGTCAAAGCCGAACAGCCGGAGGCAAAGGCCTTGAGCAGAATAAACAAGCTTATCCCTGCGACAGGTGTGCCGACAGCCGCATGCAGTTCGGCCGGTACCTGACCGGTTAAGACATTGTACAGACCGACACCAATTAAAATAAACAGGGCCGTCACAAACAAATAGACAGGATAGGCCAGGATAGAAGCGGATTCTCTTATCCCGCGCAGATTAAGGACCGTAATTAAGAGAACAAAAAACACAGCGATACCTACCGTATGGGCATGCAAGGCCGGGAAAGCTGAGGTAAGTGCATCGGTTCCTGCAGACACACTAACCGCTACAGTCAGAATGTAGTCAACCAGCAGGGAGCCTCCGGCGATTAAGCCTGAATTCATGCCGAGGTTGTTCTTTGATACGACATATGCTCCGCCGCCTTGCGGATAAGCAAAAATGATTTGCCGGTACGACAGGATTAAAGCGATTAAGAGAACCAAAACGCCGATCGCGATCGGAACAGAATACCAGAATGCTGCCGCTCCGACCGTAAAGAGAACGATCAGGATTTGTTCCGGGCCGTACGCTACCGAGGATAAAGCGTCGGAAGAAAGAATCGCAAGGGCTTTCTTCTTGTTCAGCTTCTGTTCGCCGAGCTCCGTTGATTTTAAGGGACGCCCGATTAAGAAGCGTTTAAGGGCAGATGCCATGAAATGTTTCACCATCCAATTAAAATAGTTGCGTTCTTTGCCATCCATGGCCGTAGGCAGCCTTCGCTGCACTTAGATATATTATGAAGTATTTATACTTCATGATATACCAAAAAAGGTTAATTTCGTTCGCACACCTATTTATAACACCAATGGCATAAAGAAAGAATTCAGATATACGCCCTTCATATAAAGAATGTATAAAGATTATGCCAAATAAAAAAAGCCCGTTTATGCGGGCTAAATCTCCTCAACCATCCGGTATCCTACCCCAACCTCGGTTAGAATATACCTGGGTTCTGCAGGGTTGATTTCCAGCTTTCTGCGGATATTGGCCATATTGACCCTGAGCGCTTGGATCTCATTGGTGTAAGGTCCCCATATTTCCTTCATGATGAAATCGTGAGTCAGTACTTTCCCGATATTTTTGGAAAGCAGCACAATGATCTTGTATTCAATCGGTGTAAGGTGGATTTCTTTACCGGCGATGGCTACAAGTCTTTTCTGATAGTTTATCTCGAGATCTCCGACTGTCATCTTCTCTGATTCGGGGAAACTGACCCTGACGTTCTTTTGACTATGACGGATCCCTGTTCTTATCCTGGCCAGCAGCTCGGAAGTACCAAACGGTTTGGTCAGGTAATCGTCCGCACCAAGATCCAGGGCTTCAACTTTTTCCCGCTCCTGTCCGCGGGCCGACACAACGATGATCGGGATTCCGCTCCACTGCCTGATTGTACGCAGCACTTCCACGCCGTCCATATCCGGCAAACCGAGATCGAGCAGGATCAAATCGGGCGAATAGGATGCCGCCATTGAGACAGCCTCTTTCCCCCGGGCTGTCCGGATAATCTGATAATCATTGGAAGCCAGGATCGCCGAAATAAAGTTACAGATTTTTTCATCATCTTCGACAATCAGGAGCATGGGTTTGTTATTCATAAATGTTCTCTTCCTCCAGAGGCAGTGTGAACCGGAATACGGCGCCACCCTGTTCTTTGTTGGCAGCCTCCATTTTCCCATTGTGGGCCTTGATAATCGACATGCATATGGACAGACCGATTCCCATTCCACGGGCTGAATCCGAGCTGCGTTTGCCACAGGGCACATAACTTTCAAATAAATACGGGAAATCCTCTTCGGCAATTCCTGGTCCGTTGTCACTAACCTCAAAGACAGCCTGAGCTCCGGCTTTTGTCACCTGCACCGCGGTCACGGTGTCATCCGGCGAATGCTTGACCGCATTTTCGAGCAAATTGATCAAAACCTGCTCAATCAGCTTTCCATCCATCGGCACCAGCAAAAGGTCTTCAGGCACCTGCACTACTATTTTACGGTTCGGGTATCGATGACGGGTTCTGCTGATTGCTTCGGCCACGATCTCCTCCGCAGCCTCAGATGTTTTGGCGACATTCATGGTTCCTTCCTTGATCCGGGTCACGGACAATAAGTTTTCGACCATACGTATCAGCCATTGCGAATCTTCTTTGATGTTTGAGACCAGTTGGATATGGGTCTCTTTATCCAGATGATCACCATTTTCAAGGATTGCTGAGCTCGCCCCGAGAATGCCGGTCAGCGGGGTCCTCAGATCGTGCGAAATTGCACGCAGCAGATTGCTTCGCATTTTTTCTTTTTCTGACTCGATTAATATTTGCCGTTGTTCATCAGACAGGTACTGCCGTTCCAAAGCCATGGCGACTTGGGAAATAATCATTTTTAGCAGCAGACGGTTATTACGGTTTAATCTGCCTTTGAGACATGAAATTCCAATCACGCCAAGCACATCGCCTTGGGAAATGATCGGCATATAATAAGCGCCTGCTTCTGTATGTGTATCTGTTCCTGCACCGGCCTGTTTTTGATTGGCAAATACCCATTGCGCAACCTTTCTTTCGCGCTCCGACAGCAGAAACGAAGCATCAGGCTCTGCGGAGGATTGCGTCAGGATACCTGATGAATCCTGATGATTGGATGAACGATGCAGGTTTGCCGGCCCATACTGATCCCGGGTGTAAAATACCGCTGAGCATTTAAAAAGCTTCACAATGTATTCATTCGTCAGCGTTACAATATGTTGAAGCCCTCTGGTTGTTAAAAGCCTTTTATTAATCTCATACAATAGCTCAGTACGCCCTTCTCTTTCCGCAGCGAGCCGTGCTTGGGTCTGAATGCGGACAGTCGTCGTACTTGTGATCAAAGCCACAACCAGCATAATCACAAAAGTGACCGGATAGCCTGTCTGGACGGCATAAAACGTGAAAAGCGGCGAAATAAAAAAGAAGTTAAAAACAAGTACACTTAAGACCGAGGCAGTCATGCCGTACACATACCCCATGGTGAGCCTGGAAATAAAAAACACAGACAAGATATAGACCATGATAATATTTTGATTGCCAAATTCCAGCGCCCGAAGGCCAAAGGAAAGCAGAGTTGCCCCAGTCAAAACCCCTATCGTTTTCCAGATATCCATCCAGGATAAGAACAGGTCTTGGCTGATCCGCTTCCTTCGCGGCTCGCGATAGGATCTTTGAGGGCAGCTGCTTGGGATGATATGAATTTCAATGTTTGGCAGCAGCCCGATGAGCTTATCCTCAAGTGCCGGATCAAATAATGTTTTCAGGGTCTTTTTATTTCTGCTTTTCCCAATGACAATATTTGTGATGCCCGTAAGCTTGGCATATTCCGAAATGATGGAAGCCAGACCATGTCCGTTCAGTGTCACAATTTTGGCGCCTAAGAGCTCGGCCAGATCCAGATTCTCCTGGACGTTCTTCTTTTCTACTTCCGTAAAATACCTGCTTTCCATATCTTCGATATACAAAGCAGTCCACGGGGCATGGAAGGCCTCTGCGGATCTGGCCGTCCAGCGGATGCATTTAGCGGCCGACGGCGAAGAACTGATACAGACTAATAGCTTAATTCCGGCTGTTTTTACGGATAAGCGCTGCTCATTTTGATTCTCGTTGACGATCCGATCCGCAACCTTGCGCATAGCGGTCTCACGCAGGAGGCGCAGGCTTTCAAGACTTAAGGGACACTTCTTTTCCCCGCAGCGTTTCATCAGTTCGTCCGGCTCGATATCGATCAGCTCAACTTTATCGGCGCTGTCAAACATATAGTCCGGAATCGTGTCCTGCTCATTAACCTTCGTGATATCCTGCATTAGATCTCTCAGGCTTTCGATATGCTGCACATTGACTGTGGTGTAGACGTCAATTCCGGCATTCAGCAGCTCTTCGATATCCTGGTAGCGTTTTTTGTTCCGCATGCCGTCCGCATTACTATGGGCCAGCACATCAACCAGCAGGAGCTCGGGTTTTCTTTGCAAAGCGGCGTCCAGATCAAATTCTTTGCGGTAACGGTTTTTATGGTTAACAGTCTTCGGCGGCAATGCCGGCAGTCCGTCCAGCAGCTGAATGGTTTCAGGACTTGTATGCGGCTCCAGATAACCTAGAACAACATCTACCCCGCTTTTCAGCTGGCTGTGGGCATCATCAAGCATCGCATAGGTTTTCCCTACACCCGGGGCATAGCCAAAGAAGATTTTTAGTTTTCCGGTTTCCTTTGCAGCCCTGGCGCGAATATCCTGCACGACGCCACCACCCTGACTCTTCATTCGTTTAACTCTTTATTGTTTAGCTTTTATAGCTCTCTATAGAACATTATCATACGCCCGATAGGATGATTTAGCAAGAAGCGTTCAACTCACCTTGCCGCTTCATTTGAACACATGGTATACTGAGGAAAATTATGCAATCAATCTCTTATTAGCAAAGTGTGGGTGACGACGTTGCACAAAATCCTGATTGTCGAGGATGACAGCATCATTGCAAAGTCAATCAAAAACCATATTGAAACATGGGGCTGTGAAGCAACCTGCGCCGCAGATTTCAAGAACGTCCTGTCGCTGTTTGTCCATTATGATCCGCAGCTTGTACTGTTAGATATCTCTTTGCCGTTTTACAATGGCTACCATTGGTGCAATGAGATCAGAAAGATTTCCAAAGTCCCGATCGTCTTTATCTCATCCACCTCGGACAACATGAATATCGTGATGGCTATGAATATGGGCGGCGATGACTTTATTGCAAAGCCGTTTGACCTGGATGTCCTAACGGCCAAGGTACAGGCCCTGCTCCGCCGCACCTATGATTTCTCCGGACAAAGCCATCTTCTGCTGCATCACGGTGCCATCCTGAATATGAACGATACCACCCTGACGTATAACGGAGAAAAAATTGACTTAACCAAAAATGACTATAAGATTCTGCAACTGCTGATGGAGAACAAGGGAAAGACCGTCAGCCGTGACACGATTATGCTGCGGCTCTGGGAGACCAACAGCTTTGTCGACGAGAATACGCTGACCGTGAATATGACGCGTCTGCGCAAAAAACTCGAAGCGGCCGGTCTCTCCGACTTTATTACAACAAAAAAAGGGCTTGGCTATCTGGTGCCGTGATCAGCAAAGAATCCATCATTTGGTTTCATAAGTTTCATAATTATGAAATTAGGTCTCATGGAGTACGTATGTGTGAATCAAATATGAATCGCACGAAACCAAATATTTTGTTAAATTACCTGCAACGCCACGTCGGGACCGTTGCTCTTTTTGGCCTGTTTGCAGTCGTATTTGCCACTGTTTTTTCTCTTTATGCTTTGCCTGTAGAGGCTGTTGCCTATGCTGCCCTGCTCTGTGTCTTTGCTGGGCTGATTTTTACTGCAGTTGGCTTCTTCCGGTACTTACGACGTCATAGAACCCTGCATGATATACTGAGCCGCGTCACCCTGAGCGTAGACGGCCTGCCTGCCCCGCGCGATTTGCTTGAGCAGGATTACCAGGTTCTTCTCCAAGCGGTCCACACCGACCGCATGCTGCAGATTTCCCAGGCCGACAGCATCAAGAGCGGCCTGACCGACTATTATACACTGTGGGCGCACCAGATCAAGACGCCGATTGCCGCGATGCAGCTGCTGCTCCAGTCCGAAGACCCTCCCCAAAAAGCGGAGCTCTCCATGGAGCTGTTCAAGATTGAGCAGTATGTTGAGATGGTCCTGTACTATCTACGGCTGGATAGCGGCTCCTCTGACTTTGTGCTGAAAAAATATGACTTAGATGAAATTATCCGCCAGGCGGCGCGCCGGTATGCAAAGCTGTTCATCCTGAAGAAAATACCGCTTGATTTTATGGAGAGCGATCTGACTGTGCTGACAGATGAAAAGTGGCTCGTATTTGTGCTTGAACAATTGCTTTCCAACAGCCTGAAATATACAAAGGAAGGGAAAATCTCCATTTATACCGAGGATCGGACGCTGCTTATCGCGGACACAGGCATCGGCATCCAGCCAGAGGATCTGCCGCGGGTGTTTGAAAAGGGCTTTACCGGCTACAACGGCAGGGAAGACAAAAAATCTACCGGTATCGGTCTGTATCTCTGCCGACGCATTCTGACCAAGCTTGGGCATGGAATTGAGATTGAATCCAAGGTGGGCAAAGGGACTTGCATCAAAATCAAACTGGATAGTATTGATTTTTTAGCTGAGTAGACAAAGAAATAGATGTTTGATCGCTCGAACCTTACAAAACGGTAAGGTTAGCCGGGGAAATGAAAGCCAAGCCGATGGCTGGCATTTCCTCTTTTTGTTATCGTAGTACTAGGACCATGTCAACCCTAAATCCCATTAACTATACAGGAGGAATTCTCATGTCTCTTTTAAGTGTCAGCAACCTGAAGAAAATATACATAACGCGCTTTGGCGGCACCCAGGTCCAGGCCCTTACCAATGTAACATTCTCGGTGGAACAAGGCGAGTATGTCGCGATTATGGGTGAGTCGGGTTCGGGCAAAACCACACTTTTGAATATCATTGCTGCGCTGGATAAACCGACGAGCGGCGAGGTTCTGCTGAATGGCAGAAACACTGTAACAATCAAGGAAAGTGAGATCTCGGCTTTCCGCCGGGACAACCTCGGTTTTGTGTTCCAGGACTTCAACCTGCTCGATACATTCTCCTTGCAGGATAATATTTTTCTTCCACTGGTGCTCTCGGGCACATCCTTTGAAGAAATGAGCCTCCGTCTAAAGCCGATCGCCCATAAACTGCACATCACCGACATCCTTAATAAGTTTCCATATGAGGTGTCGGGCGGCCAGAAACAACGCGCTGCTGTGGCCCGGGCGCTGATTACGAATCCCCAGCTGATCCTTGCCGATGAGCCGACCGGTGCACTTGATTCTCACGCCACCGACGATCTGCTCCAGCTTTTTAATGAGGTCAACAATGACGGCCAGACGATCCTGCTGGTCACGCACAGCGTCAAAGCAGCCAGCCATGCTAAGCGGGTGCTGTTTATCAAGGACGGTGAAGTATTTCATCAGCTCTACAAGGCCTCCCAGACCTATGACGAGATGTACCAGAAAATTTCGGACACGCTTACCATGATTGCCACGGGCGGTGAACGCTATGCGTAAACGCACTTTTTATCCGAAGTTGGCTTTCCTCAACATTCAGAAAAACGGCAAGTTTTATCTTCCCTATCTGCTAACCTGCATTATTACCGTCGCCATGTTTTATATTATGCGTTATATCGCCACCAACAGCAGTCTTAACGATATGCTCGGGGCTGGATCACTGAAGGAAATCTTATTTTTTGGCAGTATCGTCGTCGGAATCTTTGCTGCAATCTTCCTGTTCTATACCAACAGCTTTCTGATGAAACGCCGTAAAAAGGAACTTGGACTGTATAATATTCTCGGCATGGAAAAGCGGCATATTGCCTGGGTCCTGTTATTTGAGACGTTTATCGTCGCTGCGGTCAGCCTTGTCCTCGGTCTGTCCCTCGGCATTTTGCTGAGCAAACTCATCATACTGATCTTGTTCAAGATGCTTAAATTTACCATACTGTGGGGATTTTCTGTAAGCAGTGCTTCCCTGCTGGTGTCTGTCTCACTGTTTTTCGGCATCTTTCTGGCCACCCTGCTTTCTAACCTGATGCAGATCAGACTGGCCAAACCGATCGAACTGCTTCATGGCAGCCAAACGGGTGAACGGGAACCCAAGACCAAGTGGATACTGGCGATCCTGGGAATTCTGACACTCGGGACAGGATATACGATCGCAATTGTGACAGAGTCTCCGCTGTCTGCGATTTCTCTGTTTTTCATCGCTGTGATTCTCGTGATCATCGGCACCTACTGCCTGTTTACGGCCGGTAGTATTGTACTTTTAAAGTTCCTGCGTAAAAACAAGCATTTTTTCTATCAGACCAAACATTTTATTGCCGTGTCCGGGATGATCTACCGCATGAAACAAAACGCCGTAGGGTTGTCCAATATTTGCATCCTCTCGACCATGGTGCTGGTTATGGTCTCCACGACCGTCTCTCTGTACAACGGTATGGAAAACCTGCTGGATAACCGCTTTCCGACTGATATCTCTGTCGGCTTCAAAAATCCTGCTGACGGAGAAATAGAAAGCAGACTCCGCCAGCTTCAGGACACTGTAAGTGAGCAAGGCCGCACGCTCAGCAAATTAACCGATTATACCGCACTGTCGTTTGCTGTGGGTAAAGCCGGGGATACTTTCACCACGGATACCAATAACTATGTCAACAGCTCCGACGCCTCGGAACTGTGCTTTATTACTACTGCTGAATATGAGCATCTGACCGGAAAAAAGGTCGCGCTGGCTGTCGATGAGGTGCTGGTCTACAGCAATGGCAGGCAAATCGGTGAATCTTTCAGCCTGTTTAATCAGAGTTTCCGAGTCAGAGAACATCTAGACAGCATCCCGATTACCGGTCAGTTCAACGCCAGGCTTGTCGACGGTTATTTTATGGTAGTCAGTGACGATAGCGTGCTGGACCAGCTTTATGCCCAGCAAAAAATTGCTTATGGCAATCGGGCAAGTTCGATCAGAGGGGATATCTCCTTTAATCTTGATGGCACCGACGAAGAAAAGCTAGTCTGCTATGATGCGATCAAAGCCGTGCTGAATAAACCGCTGCCCTCACCGTTTCCTGACCACATCAGCACGATGAAATGCAGGCAGGCAGCCGCCGGTGACTCATATGCGCTATATGGCGGGTTCCTTTTCCTGGGCCTATTCCTCGGCACGCTTTTCCTGATGGCGACGGTACTGATCATCTATTACAAACAGATTTCGGAAGGATATGACGATAAGGAACGTTTTGAAATCATGCAAAAAGTGGGCTTAAGCCGCAGTGAGGTCAAACGCGCGATCAGCAGCCAGATCGTAATGGTCTTTTTTCTGCCGATCCTGATGGCTGGGATCCACATCCTTGCCGCTTTTAAAATGATTACCAAGCTGCTCGCAGTGTTAAATCTTACAAATATCCCGCTGTTCATCAGCTGTACGGTCGGTACCATCTTGGTCTTCGGCTTGATTTATGGGGTCGTCTATACGTTGACGGCCCGGGTGTATTACAGGATCGTAAGTTAAGGAATTGCCTTTCTCGGCAAGTCAGATGTTGATGAGTACCGTAAAAAAGCCTGCCCAACAAATGTTGTGGCAGGCTTACCTTTATTCTGTAACACTTTTTCCTATCTAACATATCCTGATTTTAGAATCACTCCTTAGAGTTAGCTAAGGCTAACCTATCGAAATAATCTACAACTCCCAAAATTACAGTGCCTACAGTAAATTCTCCTTCGAATGAATCTGAACAAAATCATCAAACTCTTGTTTCCAGGACGGATGGCTCTTGATAAATCCTACCAACGTTTTAATTGCATCAATGGTTGCAGCTGAGAGGTAGTGTTCCATCGCCTCGGCCTCAGCAGCAAAATTACACTGGCTACATATCAGGGCAAGAAATTCCTGCAGCAATTGATTCCTGGTTACCAGATAAAACCCGTACTCTTTTCCTTTATCCGTAAGCTTGATCTCGCCATACGGTTCGTACTTAATGTATTCATAGTCCCGCAATTTGTAGAGAGCTTTGGTCACAGATGGTAAAGCCACTTGAAGCCTATGACTTAAGTCCGTAACACGAACTGTATCAAGTGACAGCGAAAATCGGTAAATCTCCTCTAAATAGTCTTCTAAGCTTGGTGAAAGCATCTTCCCCACTTCCTTTGCCTCACCTTGATTAGTTATACCTATATCGTTTTCGTGCCTTTTATGACCGTAAACAGAAAAATTGGAGGACTCAAACAATGAGCAAAGAAATCAACCTTGTTCAAACTTCATTAACATTACCTTTGCCTAAAAATACCTGGCCGGAAAAGATCAAAGGCACGTTGAAGTACCTGGGTCCGGCCTTCATCGTGAGTGTCGCCTATATTGACCCCGGTAATTTCGCCACCAACATTAGCGCGGGTTCCAATTTCAATTACAATCTCGTTTGGGTTGTCTTATGGAGCAACCTGATGGCAATTTTCCTACAAACACTGTCGGCGAAGCTCGGCATTGTTACCGGTGTTGATCTTGCTACACAGTGCGGGCGTGTTTTCTCCAGACCGGTAAATTTTTCACTTTGGATTATCATGCTGTTTGCCATTATTGCAACATACATGGCAGAGTTCTTGGGCTCGACGCTTGGCCTGTACCTACTTTTCGGCATACCGCTCGTGACAGCAGGCCTGATAACCATATGTCTGACCTTCGTCATTGTTTATTTGCAACGTTTTGGCCAGCACATGGTTGAGAGAATTATCATCAGCCTGGTGGCCGTCATCGGGGCCTCGTATTGTCTCGAGCTGTTCCTGGCTGAACCGGATTGGTCCGCAGTCGCTTTGCACACTTTGGTTCCAAGCCTAGGTCCCGAAAGCATTATGGTGGCCGTCGGCATGTTGGGTGCAACCGTTATGCCGCACGTCATTTATCTCCATTCGGACTTGATGAAAGCAAGACGTACCTCCGATGATTTGGCCGAAGCAAAAAAGCATTTCCGAATGGAATGCTTTGATATTGCCTTTGCCATGAATATCGCGTTCCTGGTCAATGCTGCAATGGTTATTATCGCTGCAGCCGTTTTTTTTAACCAGGGACCGGTCGACTCCATCGAACAGGCACACAAGTCCCTGACACCTCTGCTTGGCAATTTATCCAGCGGCGCTTTTGGCCTGGCGCTGCTTGCTTCAGGCCTTTCTTCATCCACCGTTGGCGCTATGGCCGGGGAATGCATGCTGAAAGGGTTCATTGGTCTGGATATTCCGGTCAATATCCGGCGGGCAATTACTATGATTCCGGCCATCATTCTCCTGTGGCTTGGCCTTAACCCGATGAAGATGCTGATTATGAGCCAGGTTACCTTAAGCTTTGCGCTGCCGGCAGCAGTCATTCCGCTGCTTCTGATCACCAAACGCCGGGACATAATGGGTGAAATGACAAACCGCAAAATCACCAATGCTGCCGGTGCGGTAATCGTAAGTCTTATTATCTCACTGAACGTTGTTCTGTTATATTTGACTTTTTCCGCTTAACCACCTAGGACTTAACATCAGGTCCAAGATGCGTTAGACCTTTCCGATAAAAGATCATCATGAACAATGCCGCAATTAGTGCCATCACGGAGCCATAGTAAAATGGCACACTGTAATTAACATGGTCATAGAGCAAGCCTGCAATGACACTGGCCGGAAGAAGTGTAATACCTACAAGGCTGTTGTAGATGCCCAGCCCTGTCCCCCGTTTATCCTTGGAAACCAAATCAGACACTAGGGCCTTCTGCACGCCGTCAGTGGCTGCGCTGTAGAGTCCGTACAGTGCAAAGAGCAATACCAGTACGGTTCCGCTGTTTGTTCTGCCAAACCCGAAATATAGGATTGAATACAGCAGATAGCCAAAAATAATCAGTCTTTCTCTGCCGATTTTATCTGACAGCATGCCTGCCGGTACGGAAAAGAGTGCCGACACTGCGTAAAAGACCAGATAGATCATCGGAATCAAGGAGTCTTTGATCCCAATATCACTGGCTTTGACCAAAAGAAGCGCATCGGTTGAATTTCCCATCGTAAAGATAAAGATGATTCCAAGAAAGGCATAGTACTTTTTCGGGAAGTCCTTCAATGTAATTTTTCCAAGTGGCTCCATCTTTTCCGATTTTGCTTCCTTCACGAAGCATATAATGTTTATCAGTCCCAGCAAGCCTGGGATGGCTGCTATAAGAAATACCAGCCGGTAATCATTTGGAAACAGCAGCAGGATTCCTGCTGCTAGAAGCGGCCCAACGATCGCCCCGCTGTTATCCATCGCTTTGTGAAAGCCAAAGTTTTTACCTTTGTTGCCGTCTTCAGAGGACGCGGCAATCAGGCTGTCTCTTGGCGCTGTCCGGATACCCTTGCCAACCCGCTCGGTAAATCTGATAAGCAGAATCTGCAGCGGTGAGGTTACCACTGAAAACATGGGTGAAAGAACTGCCGTGAAAGCATACCCTATGACCATAAATGGCTTATTCTTTCTGATCTTGTCGCTCCACCAGCCGGATAACGCTTTAAGCACGGATGCCGTACTCTCCGCAATCCCTTCAATCAAAGAGAGCTCCGTTTTAGTTGCTCCCAAGGACATTAAAAATAACGGCATCACAGAATAAATCATTTTCGTTGTCGTATCCGTTAGAAAGCTTGTCAGGCCTACGAAAAAGATGTTCTTCTCTATGCCCAAGATCTTCTTTTCCCGGATCTTATTGTTATTGCTCATATTCTTTTCTCATTAAAAAGAGCGATCTCCATCGCCCTAGCTCCCTTTGTCATATCCGTTACGTCAATGCTAACACATTGTAATATCAGTTACAAGTAAAGATAACACATATCGCCGTTTCATCCCATTCCATATTCCAGTTCACAAATCTTACGTCTCAGCCAATCTTTGAATCCAAAACAGTATTCATAAATAACTTCATTCCTAACGGGAAATACTACGTAAGGTTAGGTTCAAAGTGGAAGGATGAAAGCAGTATGTTCCGCTACATTCATTCTAAACTGCGTTTTTGGCAGTTAGCAAATCATAACGGCGCTGACGCCAATCATTCAGGGAATTCGCAATCTAACCTTTTCGACGATCTGAACAAAAACCTTACTGCACTAAAAGGTGTGTTCGGAAATAGCTATGATGTTAATATGCGGGAATTTAACTTTGGTGATCAGGGAGTTACACGTGGTGCGATCGTCTTCTTATCCGGAATGACGGATACAGCCATCATTAACGAAAATATTATAAAACCATTGATGTATGATATCCGGCTAAGCTCCAAACAGGAAACCTCACCAATGAATAATATGAGTATCATTCAGGCAACGCTGCTTACGGTAGGAATGGTTCAAAAAGCTTCTACGATCAATGAAGTCGTAGATGGCTGTTTGTCCGGAAAAACGATTCTACTGATGGATGGTTCAAAAGATGCTTTAGTCATTGGCACTGAAGGATGGGAAACTCGTGGCGTGGATGAACCCAAAACAGAATCCGTTGTCCGGGGCCCAAGGGAAGGCTTTACCGAAAATTTACTTACCAATACAACCCTGTTGCGCCGTAAAATAAAAAACCCGAATTTAACTCTGGAAACGATGAAAATAGGTGAACAAACGAAAACCACGATTTGTGTCGCCTATCTTAAAGATCTCGTTCCTCCACAGCTTATCAAAGAAATTCAACGGCGTCTTCAAAGAATTAAGACGGATGCAATTCTGGAATCAGGGTATATCGAGCAGTTCATTGAGGATGCTCCTTTTTCTATTTTCTCCACAGTTGCTAACAGTGAAAAACCGGATCTTGTGGCAGCCAAGATTTTGGAGGGAAGGGCGGCTATTTTTGTGGACGGGACCCCCTTTGTACTTACCGTTCCAATGGTTTTCATGGAAAGTTTCCAAAGCGCTGAAGATTACTATTCCCGGCCTTATTTTGCAAGCGTGGTTAGACTCCTCAGAACCTTAGCTTTTTTTATTTCTATTACGTCTCCGGCAATCTATGTTGCTTTAACAACTTTTCACCAGGAATTGATTCCTACTTCCTTACTTTTTACCATGGCTGCATCCGAGGAGGGCGTCCCTTTTCCTGCGATGGCAGAAGCGCTCATTATGGGAACAACATTTGAAATCCTCAGGGAGGCCGGGGTTCGCTTGCCCCGCCCTATTGGTCAAGCAGTTAGTATTGTGGGGGCTTTGGTTATTGGTGAGGCTGCTGTAGGCGCCGGAATAATCGGAGAGCCTATGGTTATCGTGATCGCTTTGACAGCAATTTGCAGTTTTGTGGTTCCTCCCCAAACAGATTCCGGCAGTATCTTACGATTAATTCTTGTTGTCCTAGCCGGGGCAATGGGAGGGTTTGGGATTGCACTTGGATTAATGGGGGCATTTATTCATCTGGCTTCTTTAAGATCTTTTGGCACCCCCTATTTATCACCTTTCGCTCCCCTCAGTACGCAAGACTTAAAAGATTCATTCATCAGGGTGCCTATTTGGGCAATGTTTGCCCGCCCCAGGACGATAGGCTGGCATGACCCTCAGCGCCAGGAGTTTAGATTAAAACCCAGCCGTCCTTCAGAAGAAGACAAGAGTTAGACCGGCTTTAATAACGTTGAAAACAAGAGGCAATTGATGAAAAATCGCATGGGTTTTATTTTAGAAATCTTAATGTGTTTCATGTTAACCTTACCCATAAGCGGATGCTGGAGCCGTCATGAGTTAAATTCTTTATCGTTCGTGGTTGGCGTAGGTTTAGATAAAGCCGAGAAACCCGGAGAAATACAATTGACGACACAAGTTGTAAAACCAGGTGAACTAAAATCTGCTTCTGCTAAAAATAAGAGTGGTGGGAGCGGCGGGAACGGGACAAACGCTTACTGGAACATAAAAAGAACGGGATATGTTGCCTCTGAAATTATCAGGGATTTTAGTCATGAATCCAGCCACAAGTTGTATTTCCCACATAATCAGGTTTTGATAATCGAGAGGAAGTTGGCTGAAGAAGGAATACAAAAATATATTGATACGTTTATACGGGATAATGAGACTCGCTTTAATGTTCTGATTGTGGTCTCCGAAGACCGGGCAAATGAGGTACTTGATGTTTCGCCTGAATTGGAGAAGCTGCCGGCAATTAATATTGCCAAATTAGTTGAAACGCAAAATGTAACGTCTGAATCGCCAACAGTTAGGCTAATTGATTTTATTCGTCGTTTAATGAACAAGACCACTGCTCCTATCGCACCTTTGATTAGAGTGACCAGTGACGGAAATGAAAAAACAGTGGAAGTCTTTGGGACAGCAGTTTTTAAGCATGATAAATTGGTTGGCGAACTGAATAAACGTGAAACGCGCGGACTGTTATGGGTTATCAACAAAGTAAAAGGCGGAATGATTAATGTTGCTGTCCCTAGCGGTGATGGTACAGTGAGCCTGGAGATTATGCGTGCGAAGAGTAAAATGACACCTGTCATCCAAGATGACACGATTCTGATAAAGCTGGATATCAAAGCCGAAGGGATTATCAATAGCCAAAGTGGTTCAGAAGACATAACATCACCAGTCCATGTTGCCTCTCTGGAAAAAGAACTATCCGCAGAAATCAGAAAGGAAATCATAGCTGCTTTAAAAACGGCCAAGGATCTCAATTCAGATATCTTCGGTTTTGGTGAGTCAATCTATTGGAAATACCCCTCCGAGTGGAAGAAACTAAAGATGAAATGGGACGAGGTCTTTCCGGACATTGAAGTAGCGTTAAATATCGATACCACGCTGCGCAGTACAGGCAATATCAGCGCTCCTGCCGTACCTGCCAAGGAGTAATTCATGAGACTTGAAAGAGGAATCATCTCAAGTTCACAATTGATGTTTTTAGTTGCAGGATATGTCCAGGGTTCTGTTATGGTAGTTGCAATTACGAATATAATTACCAAGCAGTATACTTGGCTGGTTGTTTTATCCGGATTGGCTGCAAGTATCCCCCTTGCCATGGTTTATATTGCCTTAGCGAGTAAATTTCCCGGCAAGGACCTGATACAAATCAATCGTATTGTCTATGGTCCCTATTTAGGCAAACTGGTTTCTGCCTTATATATTTGGTTCTTTTGCTCTGTTGCAGGTTTTATGTTAACCTATGTCGGCGAAATCATAAAGTATTACTTGATGCCGGAAACTCCTAAGTATGCAATTTGTATTCTATTTGCTTGCATCTGCGCCTGGACAGTTCGCAATGGAATAGAGGTCCTTGCCCGAACCAGTGTTGTATTTGTCATGATCATCATATTTGTAATCCTAATCACTTTTTTTCTACTGCTGAAAGACATGCAACTAACCAATTTCCTGCCATTTTTTGATCTTTCCCTGAAGGATTTTATTCAGGGTACACATGTCATGCTGACCCTTCCCTTTAGTGAAATCGTGGTGTTTCTCATGGTAATGCCCTATGTGAACAAGGGAGTAGAAGCAAAAAAGTCTGTTATCCTAGGATTAATCATTGGGGGGGGCAGCATATTAATTGATACGGTTCGCAATACAGCTGTGCTGGGAGTAACATCGACGATTATGGTTTCCCCTTCGATCGAATCAGTGCGCCTGATAGACCTGGCAGAGATCATAACCAGGCTGGAAATGCTTGTTATTACTTTATTATTAATTGCAATGTTCATCAAAGTAAGCGTCATGTATTATGGCTCTGTATTAGGGATAGCCCGATTATTTAATTTACGTTCCTATAGGCCACTGGTACTTCCGATTGGAAGTATCATTGTTAGTTTATCTATTCTGTCATTTACTTATCTGGCACAAAACGTTGGTTTTGCAACTGGGACAGGGCCTTTTTTCACCCTTACGTTTGAATTTTCGCCTGTAATAACATTACTAATAGCAAAAATACGAAAGTTGCCAAAATAACAGGAAAGGAAATGGCCGTGATTTTTTTATTAACGATAGCTTTTGTGGCCATAGGATTATTTGAAATCCCTGCTCTTGTCAGAAATAAGCATTGGCGGGAACTTGCCGTCTTTTCGGTCTTTTTTGTGTTAGCGTTTATACTGGCTCTATTACAAGCAGCAGATGTCAAAATACCCAGCCCAGTCAAAGGCATGGAATATTTGTTCAAGGATATATTAAAACTGAGTTATTACTAGAATCAAAAAAACTCCACCAAATTTGCTATATATTTGAAATATTCCTTTGACATATACTTTCATTGCAGTTATACTTAAGCAGCTCGTTCATTTTGTGGATTTACTAATAACCTCTCCATTGCCTAAAGCTATGGGAAGCTATGAATTCTTCCCATAAAGCGGGTAATATATTTTGGAGGTTTTTTTATGTTTGAAGACAAAGTTTTAACCTGTAAGGACTGTGGAAGTGAGTTTTCCTTCTCCGCTTCCGAACAAGAATTCTACGCAGAAAAGGGATTTACCAATGAGCCTGGCAGATGTCCGGAATGTCGCTCTGCGAGAAAAGCACAGTCAAGATCCAACAACCAATACGGTCGTCCGCAACGAGAAATGTTCCCAGCTGTCTGTGCTACTTGTGGAAAAGAGACTCAAGTCCCTTTCCAACCATCAGGTGATAAACCGGTTTATTGTCGTGATTGTTACCAACCACGCACACGAAATAATTGGTAATTGTCTGAAAGAAGCAGCCTTCCTAGGATGTAACACTAGGGAGGCTGCTTTATTTCAGGCCTTTTTATTCGTTAAGCAGCTCGCAAGGATGTATTTAATTACATTAATCATTGACATACATTTTTATAAATGATAAAATAATTGATTTGCTATATATTGTTTTATATGATATGCTTAATAAGGTACTGACTCAGGGAGGTGAATATATGTTTCAAGTTGGCGATCAGATTATCTATCCTTTGCATGGAGTCGGAACTATCGAAGCTATTGAAGAAAAGGAAATCTTGGGGAAAAAAAGAATTTACTATATTGTTAATGTACCCCAAACCAGGATGCAGATGATGATTCCTCAGGATAAAGCTGAAAGCTTTGGCATCCGGAAGCTGGTTCAACCCTCCGTCTTTGAGGATCTTCTTGAAAATTTTAATAAGGGAGTTACTGATCCCTTGCTTTATAAAAATCAGAAATACTGTACTGATTTAAATACCAAAAAGATGAAAAGCGGTGATATTCTCAAAGGAACAGAGATAATCCGTGATTTAACGCGAAAAAGCCTCCTTGGTAAATTGGGAAAAGAAGATACCAAAATGTTGGAAGGTGCCCGTTATATGTTTATTAGTGAAATGATGCAAGTAAGATGTATGACTAAAGAGAAAGCAACAGATTTATTAGATTCAGTGTTAGCGGCTGACGTTTTAGATCTAGAATTTCGGGAGGTAAAATAATTTGAAACTGTATACTTGGTATGATTTTAGTTATTTATCAAAAAAACAGAAGCTTCAGTTTCTGATCGATATCAAACCCGCTGCTGAAAAAAATGGCAGATTTGATCTAATTTTATACAACAAATACGCAGAGCAGTTTGGTTTAGATAAAACCAAAGAAGTTTAAATTATACCATACCACCAGTGATTTTAAGTATATTCATAGCTCTTTTCTCAAGACCCTGGGTTTAAAATCCAGGATCTTTTTTACTACATAGGGGCTGATGAAGGGTGTTTTTAGCTCTAAGCCTGAACCCTATTGACCCCTGAAAAACAATAGCCTAAAAGAAAAATAAAGCCCTTAGAAGGTCGTTTAAAAGCTTAAGAAACTGTATTTTTCGGGAAAAAGAGTTAAGGAGCTTTATAATGCAGCTTGGTAGATATTGATGATATCTTCAATCGATCCCTGTCTGGGGTTGGTTAACGTGCAAATGTCTTTCATCGCATTATTGGCTAGCTTTTCAATATCACCTTCTTTAAGACCCAACATTGATAGTTTTTCGGGGATACCAATTACAGAAGACAAGTGTTTAATTGATTCGATAATAATATTTATTGCTTGATCCTTATGACGTGTAACAGTGCCCATGGCTTCGCATAATTTCAAAATCCGATGTTCCGGTATCGCCGTGGAATTGAATCTAAAAACATGGGGTAGCAAAGCCGCATTATTGAATCCATGCGTTCCATTATAAAAACCACCCAGCTGATGCGCCATTGCATGCACATAACCCAAACCGGCGTTATTAAAAGCAAGCCCTGCCATTATATTGGCATACATCATTTTTTCTCTGGCTTCCAAATCATTGCCGTTCTCATAGGCTCTCGGTAAGTACTCAAATGACAACCTCAATGCATCCAAAGCCAAAGCATCTGTAATCGGAAATGCCTCTGTCGAAACAAACGTTTCTATCGCATGCGAGACAACATCTATTCCAGAACTGGATGTTACTTCCTTCGGCATCGTGGTCATAAAAATTGGATCGTTTACGGATATAAACGGTGTCAATAAAGCTGAAGTGATTACCATTTTCACCTTTCTTGTATTGTCCGTGACGATTGCAGTATTTGTTACTTCTGCTGCAGAGCCAGCCGTTGTGTTGATTGTAATAAGAGGGATCATCGGTTTAATTATTTTATTATATCCTTCATAGTCTATAATCGAGCCACCGTTTACAGCGACTGCAGCAATTGCTTTTGCACAATCATGATTTGTCCCGCCGCCGATGGAAATGATTAATTTATAGTCTCGTTTAAAGACATTCCAGCCATGCTTGAAATATCTTAATCCATCCTCAACAAAAGATACTGTCGGATTGGGGTGTAAAATCCCGTCAAAAATATCGTAGGAAATAAATAGACTCTTCAGTATCTTTTCAATATTTTCAACATACCCAAGTTTGATCATATTCTTATCAGTCACAATCAACGCTTTACTTAATTTCCAGGACAATAATTGATTAGGAAGATCCTTAATTGCCCCAACGCCGATTAAATTGGTTTTAGGGATAAAAAAATTATGGGTATTTTCCAAGGCCAATCACCCACCCTTTACAAAGTGAATTATTAATATGAAAAAGCCTCAAGCATTGCTTAATCGCAATACTTAATAGGGATACATCTTCTCTCTGCTTTTATCCTCGACAAAATGGCTCCATTTCAAAAATGCCCATGTGGCAACCAAAAACCAAACCGTAAAACCGATCAGTGGCAGAATTAATCTGCTGGAAGCCTCAAAAATCCCTATATCAAGCAATAGATTATAGTATAAGATCGAAGCAAACACTCCTGCTGCGATAGAAATATAATAAAACGGCTTTTGTTTTGGTAAATAATAAAAATAGATAATGAAAAACGCTGTCCAGGCAATATTGGCAAAAAGATGAACGCCAATGAAGCCAAAAGGGCCAAAATCCGTCCAATAAAATAATCCAGTAAAATACCCGAAAGCGTGGACAATAGAATCCATCATTCCACCTAAGACAACACCAAACAAAGATAATCGTCGAATATCTTTTTTAGGCACAATGACGATTAAGAGCAAAGTAAAAGTCACAGCATAAAACGGATGCAACAAAAAAATTGGCATTACTGCAATCCCCTTTATATTATATGCAAGCTTAGGATATCCATTAAGGCATTAAATTATTCGGATATTAGAAGAGCTCCTAACGTTTTCATTTTTTAATAGCCCGGAGTCGTTCCGGCAGCTCTTTGGAACAATACTTCAGCAACTCGGCAAGTCTTCCTTCTTCGAGTTCCTGAACATCGGCCAGCCGGTATGACAGTCCCAGCAGCTTATATTTTTCAATACCCATCTTGTGATAAGGCAATAGCTCTAATCGTTCTACCGCTACTCCGCTATCACGAATAAGACTGCACAGGCTAACAATATCATCTTTCTTGTCGTTGATGCCCGGTATTACCACATGCCGTATCCATATCCGGCAGCCTGCCGCCGAAGCCGCATGTAGAAAATCCATTGTCGTACTTAGACTGCCTCCGATATATTGATCATACCGCTCTTGATCCGGCATTTTGATATCCAGCAGGACTGTGTCGGTATTTGCCAGAACCTCGGCTACCTCCTCCGACAGTATTGTGCCGGCAGTATCCAGAGCCGTGTTGATACCGGCCTTTTTAAGCTGTTTAAACAGTCCTGCCGCAAAAAGGGGCTGCATAAGCGGCTCTCCGCCGGAGAGCGTGACACCGCCTTCCCGGCCAAAGTAAGTGCGGTAACGCATGGCTTTTTGCACCAAAGCTTCCGCGGTAAACTCCCTCCCCCCCTTCCTATCCCAAGTATCGGGATTATGGCAATAGATACAGCGCAATGGACATCCCTGCATGAAAATAACCATTCTCAATCCAGGTCCATCCGCTCCTCCAAGGGTCTCAATGGAGTGTATCCTTCCCATCTTTCCTATCTCTTCCGCTTTGCCGCTCATCTGCTTACTGCCTCATAACCTTTCATGGTAGGTCCTGCTGATGACCTCCTGCTGCTGCTGACGGCTTAGCTTGTTGAAGTTGACTGCATAACCCGATACGCGTATCGTCAGGTTGGGATAGCGTTCCGGATGCTCCATAGCGTCAATCAGTTGTTCACGGTTCAAAACGTTAACATTGATGTGATGGGCCTTCATATCAAAATAGCCGTCTAAGACCGCTACCAGGTTGCTCTTCTGTTCCTCAGGGTTCTTGCCGATGGTGGAAGGAGTTATGGAAAAAGTACAGGATATCCCGTCCCGGCAGGCTTCATACGGAAGCTTTGAAACAGAATTCAACGATGCAAGTGCCCCGTTTGCCTCTCTGTTGTGCATCGGATTAGCACCGGGAGCGAAAGCTTCGCCCTTTTTCCTTCCGTCCGGGGTTGCACCTGTCTTTTTGCCGTAGACCACATTGGAGGTAATTGTCAGCACCGAAAGGGTGTGCACGGCGTTCCTGTAAGCAGGCGTCTTTCTCAGTTCCTCGATAAAATCCTCTGTCAACTCTGCAGCAATCAAATCCACACGGTCGTCATCATTGCCAAACCGTGGGTATTCTCCATCTATTTCAAAGTCCTGGATCAGGCCTTTCTCGTTTCTGACTACCCGGACTTTGGCATACCTGATCGCACTCAAAGAATCCGCAACCACGGAAAGTCCGGCGATTCCGAAAGCCATAAAGCGTTCGACATCCGTGTCATGCAATGCCATCTGCAGCTTCTCGTAGGCATACTGGTCATGCATATAATGGATGACATTCATGGTATTGACATACAGCCTGGTGAGCCATCCCTGATAAAAAGCGAAGCGCTTCATGACATCCCCGTATTCCAGCAAACCGTCCTTAACCCCTTCGGATACAGGCCCGACCTGTTTGCCGGTGATTTCATCCCTTCCGCCGTTTAAAGCCATAAGCAACATCTTTGGCAGGTTGCAGCGTGCTCCGAAATACTGCATTTGCTTGCCTATCTTCATCGCCGATACACAACAGGCGATCCCATAGTCATCCCCATATAAAGGACGCATTACATCGTCATTCTCATACTGTATAGAGTCGGTATCGATAGACACCTTGGCGGAATAACGTTTAAAAGCCTCCGGCAGTGCCGTGGACCACAGCACTGTTAGGTTAGGCTCGGGTGCCAGCCCCAGATTATATAGCGTATGCAAGAAACGGTAGGACATTTTAGTAACCAGCGTCCTTCCGTCCCCGCCCATACCTCCGATAGCCTCCGTGATCCACATGGGATCCCCGGCAAAAAGCTCATTGTATTCAGGTGTCCGAAGATGCCGGGCCATTCTCAGTTTAATGATGAAATCGTCTATGATCTCCTGGACCTGCTGTTCGGTCAATCTTTGCTGATCAATATCCCGCTGAGCATAGATATCCAGAAATGTGCTGACCCTTCCCAGGGACATGGCGGCACCGTTCTGTTCCTTAATCGCGCCAAGATAGCCAAAATACAACCACTGGACCGCCTCTTTAAAATCTACGGCCGGTTGGGATATATCGAAACCGTAAAGCTCCGCCATCTTTTTCAGCTTTTCTAAAAAATCGATCTGCTTGTACAATTCTTCGCTTACTTTGATATTCTCCATGTCCATCAGCAGCTGACCCTTTTTGCGCTTATCTTCTTTTTTCCCTGCAATCAGCCTGTCAACGCCATATAGTGCTACACGCCTGTAGTCCCCGATGATCCTTCCCCGTCCATAGGCATCCGGCAGTCCGGTAATGACTCCGCTCCTGCGAGCTTCCTTCATCTCATCGGTGTAGACACGGAAAACACCGTCATTGTGCGTCGTCTTGTAAAAGAACTCTCTTTCGATTTTCTCATCCATGGTATAACCATAGGCCTTGCAGGCCTTCCTGGCCATATTGATCCCGCCAAAAGGATTGACCCCTCTTTTTAACGGCCTGTTGGTCTGAATGCCAACGATAAGTTCCTTTTCCTTGTCCAGATAGCCCGGTCCATAGCTTAGCAATGAAGAAACCGTTGAGGTATCGATATCCAGCACGCCGCCAAATTCCTTCTCAAGCTTTTGCAACCTTGAAAGTTTCTCTAGGATATCCTGAGTCCGGTTCGTTACCTCCGTTAAAAAAGTTTCATCTCCTTCATAAGGCTGGTAATTTGCTTGTATGAAGTCCCTGACATCAATTTCCTGCTGCCATCTGCCATCTTTGAAGTTTTCCCATCCTGTATTATTCACGTTAACCCTCCTGATTTGCCAGGTTCTAAATTTTATGAGGGTGATTCAGAAAATAAAAAAACCTGGACAATATTTATACTGCCCAGGCGGTCGACGTTTGAACTCTTCCAATCCCTTATGGTTAAACCCATATGTCCGCCAGTCTTGGAAGCTTACCGATATTTTATTATGGATGTAATAACTTTGTCAATTACCCGTTTGTATGGAGTTATGTTTATTCAAAGCTCGAACAGAATAACGATTATTCAAGTACGTCAAAAGGGACTGGATCATTGTTTTTTAAGTCTATATGCAATGTGCCGTCATAATCAAGAGACCCCAGTAAAACTTCTTGCGCCGAATTAACCTTTTGTTTCTTCAATTCATGAGTTAACCACTTTTCATCCCGATTCACAAGGCTGAGATGTTTTTTTAAGACTGTTCCGTCAATAATCAGGTTGGCAGCAATACCTTTAGCGGAAGTATTTATATTCATATCTTCAGGTGTTAAAGGCTGTTTTTGTGCTTTAAGTTGAATACTGACTTGGCCGCTTGTCTCAAGGATTGCGTTTTCTACATCGCTAATACTAAATGCACCTTTGTTCCTGCATTCCTCCATTACTTCATTGATATGAAATCTGGCTTTCTTTAGGTTTTGTTCGATCAATTTGCCATTCTGTATCAAAATCGTCGGTACTCCACATAAAAATTTTCTGGCCCGGATACTTCTCCGGGATACATAAGAAGACAGCAATACAAAGCTACCATAAATAAGAATTCCGAGTATTCCGTGTAAATAAGGAATTTCATTATCTATTGCTAAAGATGCAGCAATGGAACCAATAGAAATGCCTATTGTGTAATCAAAAAAGCTTAATTGAGAGAGTTGTTTTTTTCCCAATAAGTGAGTTAACAAAAATAAGATAATAACTGAAAGTATGCTTCTGAGCACAATATCTAGAATACCGATGATATTATCGTTCATGGTAATCACCCCTGTATAACTCGACCCAATTATTATGCGTATTATACATTCAAAGACAAAGAATTATACACCAAATGCCTTATCAATCCACCTTTTATTTTTTTCGCCTGTTGCTTCAAGAGTACAAACGGCGGTCGATCAAACCAGTCATCTGATTGCCGAATATAATGTAACCAATGATAAGACAGAACGTTTACAATGCTTTCAAGCTTCTTAAATTGCAAACCAGGAAAAAGGTAGTTTTACATATTCGTGACAATATCCCGACCCAAAAGCTCCGCTTATGTCTATCTGAACATCCTTTTGGCACGGTCATCCCGCCAGACCGGGGCTGAAACCCTCACACTCGTCTGGAGACCAAAATATTTTATAGCGTTATCTGTAAAATATCATTAGTTAAGAGAGTGTAACCAGAATGAATGTTAAATTATCTGCTCGGACACCCTCGTAAATCGCCACCGAGATTAACTTAATTAAAAACGGGACCGACAAAATCATGCTCCAGAACTGCGTTCAAATCAAGGCCTGCCTGACGGAGGCCAAGGCAGCGATTCCATATGGGAAGTGGGGAAAGTGGCTTGCCAGATTCGAATCCGGATTCGAATCTTAGTTTTTCCCAGGCGCGATTAGAACGAATTTGGATATTAAAACGGATAACCCGGCAATCAAATAAAAAAAAGAGGAAAATTCCTGCTTTAAAAACTGCAAACCCGCATGAATAGCGGGTTCCCGGACAAATTTTGGTGGAGATGATGGGATTCGAACCCACGACCTCTTACATGCGAAGCAAGCGCTCTCCCAGCTGAGCTACATCCCCACTGTTTTGAAACAAAAACAATTATTTAATTCACACGGGTATATTATACTGAATAATCCTAGTTTCCGCTAGAGTTAGCTGATAAAAATGATGATCCCGGACTATTTTTTGATAAACACCTGATTCTGATGGGGAATTGCAGATGTGATACACTGTATCCAACAGCGCTTAAAGGAAAAAAGCAGGTCTGTGTGGAATATATTACCTCATCATACTATAGCAGCACTATAGTATGATTGCTTTATTCCTTTACTATTCTATTACACTTGGAGGATAAAAACATGCGTGAACGTCAAGGCCCTTTGTTCATTCTGCTTACTTTGATCCTGACCTTTATCTTCTGGTCAGTCAGCGAACCATTAAAGGATGTTACCCCGATCAGACAATACTCCGAGATGGCTGCTTCACTCATGCTGGTCTGCTTTGCCTGGGTCAATTTTATTTCAACCCGTCATCCGCTGCTGGACTCCCTGTTCCATGGCCTGGATAAAAGCTACCTTTACCATAAAGTTTTAAGTATCATAAGTGTTCTTTTGATCTTTGTGCATCGGTTTACGCTTGATGCAGGCAAGGGCAATCATTACGGGGAAAACAGAGCTAATTTGGGACCGGGTCCACATGGTCTGAATGGGCCGCCACCAGGGGTAGAAAATGGGGCGGAGTTTTTTTCCGGGATCGCTAATTTGAGTATGCTGCTTTTTATCGTCTTAATTTTGCTTGCCCTCTTCATCTGGAAAATGAATTATGAAAAATGGAAGAACATCCACAAGCTCTTTTTCATTCCTTATATGATCGGAATTATTCATTATTACGGCAGCTCGGACTATGCCGTTACAGGCTTAAGCGCCCTGGGGCTGTGGCTGAATCTGGTCAATCTGGTCGGTCTGACTTCGGCAATCTACAGTATAGGATTCTATGAAAGAACAGCATTTCAGTCCCGCTATGTCGTAACGAACATCCGCACGGTCGCCAAAGATACCCTTGAAATCACCGGCAAAGTCTTTAATAAAGGAATCCGCTATAAAGAAGGACAATTTACTTTTATCAAGTTTACCGAGGAAGGCAAAAAATTTCCTTCTCATCCGTTCACGATAAGCCAGTCTTTCCGAAAGAATGAGATACAGTTTGCGATTAAGGCTTTGGGAGATCACACCTCTGCTTTACTGGAAAACGTTCAGGAGGGAGATACTTTTGCCGTAACCTCCCCCCATGGCCGCTTCGATTATAAGGCCGGATCAAACCGTCAGGTCTGGCTAGCGGGCGGAATCGGCATTACGCCATTTCGCAGCTTTTACCAGTCTGCGATCCCTCCGCAATATTCCATTGACCTGTTTTACTGTTATAACAACGAAGCCGAAGGACCCTATTTGGATGAAATAAAAAACCTTGCAGCCGGGAGCGATATTCGCGTGCATCTGCATGATCTCCAGACGAAAGGGTTCCTGGATGCCGAAGCTATTTGCGAAGCGGTGCCCAAGACCGAAACTGTTGATGTCTATTTCTGCGGCCCGGAACCGATGAGGATCAAACTGGAAAGAGAATTAAAGACCTGCGGCCTGCATATGGGACATTTTCACTACGAGTTTTTCCAGTTCAAATAGGCAAGGAGCAGCCGACGCCCAAGTGTTCCATCAAGCCGAAATACTTTTTCTTCCAGTTCACTTACCGGCATGACCTCCATCAGGGAATTGGTAAGGAAAACTTCATCAGCATTCAATAAGTCTTCAGGATAATAAACACCTTCACTGAACGGTATGGTCAGCTCGAGGGCTTTTTCTATCACGATCCTTCTTCTGATACCGGCCAGGCAGCCGCTTTCCAGAGAAGGCGTATAAAGATGCCCATTCTTTACAAAGAAAACATTGCTTCTAGTCCCCTCAATTATCTGGCCCCTGCTGTTCAACCAGATCCCTTCAAACGCACCGCCGCCCTGCACCGCGCGCAGGGCAGCGGCAGTATCCAGAAAATCTGCGGATTTAATGTAGTTGAGCGGTATAGGGTCAACCCGGTGTTCTGGCATAAACACAACCCGAACACCCTCTTCATATTGTTCACGAGTATAGGAAATCGCTCTAGTGCTGAAAAGCCACTGGTTATTATGATTATGATTATGGTTTTGGCTTTGATTGGAAATCAGACTCGGATCTTTCCTGATTTCTGCTCTCAAAGCAAAAGGCAGCTGCTCAATTTTAGTTTCTCTTAGGTAAGTTTCGATCTTGTTCAGCCATTCCTCATAAGCGGGAATGGTGATTCCAAGAAGCTTACCGCCCTTGCTCATCCTCTCCCAATGCAGTTCAGGCACGATAAGCCCGTCGGCAGTAACCTTTATCGTTTCAAAGACACCGACAGGCTCGATTTTATCGAAGCTTCTGTTTTTACTTTTCTGATTTCCCATCAAGCTTTACCCCCAAAACTTCCAGGAGTCTTCCTGCTTTATGGATCGTTTCTTCATATTCTTTTTGGGGGATCGAATCGGCAACAATCCCTCCACCGGTATGAAGATACGCCATTTTCTCTTTCAGCAGAATGGTCCGGATCACAATGTTCAGGTCCCAAGCCCCGTCGAAACCAATATAGCCGATGCTCCCGGTGTAAACACCCCTGTTGTACGGTTCAAGCTCATCGATAATTTCCATTGCTCTGATTTTGGGCGCGCCGGTAATCGAGCCGCCCGGAAAAATGGCTTTGATCAGTTCTTCCGGTTGTAAGGATTTCTTAAGTTTCCCAACAACTGTGGCAACGAGATGCCAGACAGTCGGGTATTTCTCCAGGGTCAGCAGTTCTGTGGTAAGCACCGATCCAAACTCACAGATCCTTCCAAGGTCATTGCGTTCGAGATCGATGATCATGGTAAGTTCAGCCCTGTCTTTCTCACTATTAACCAGCTTATCTGCAAGTTTCTGGTCTTCCTCCGGCGTTTTCCCCCTTGGCCGGGTTCCCTTGATTGGACGCGTTTCAATATTTCCGTCCGGTGTAATCTGAATAAACCGTTCCGGAGAGGATGACAGGATCTGAAAATCGGGATACGGCAAGAACGCAGCAAACGGAGCAGAATTCTTGCGATGAAGCTGTTCATACAAATCCCAGGGATCTCCTTCATACCTGACACTGAACATCTGACTCAGATTCGCCTGATAAATATCACCGGCATAAATGTAATCGATAACCTGCTGCAGATCCCTGTAATATTGTTCCCGGGAGACAGCTTTATGGATTTCGGCAAAGGAAATACCGGAAACAGCTAATTCATTCCCTGTGCAGGAACGCTCTGCTGAACCATTGGCCAAATATTGTTCCTCTACATAGTGCTGGAGAAGTTTCTCCAGTTTATCAAGTCTTTCCTGCGCAAGAGAGGCGTCGCAGCAGCCCTGATCCGTCATGCCGCAGGCTGTCAGACTGTAAGTTCCCGTTGCGTGTTCGTAGACAACAATCCCGTCATACCAGGCCAGCCGCCAGAGCGGCATCCCAAGGTCATCTTTAACCCGTATCGGCAATTCTTCAATCTCATTTTTCAGATCGTAGCTGAAGTATCCGATAGCCCCTCCGGCAAATGGAAAAGGTGCCGCGGAAGGAGCCTGATGTTTCAAGACATAATCGTTCAAAATTGTAAGGCTGTACTGCCCTGCGGAATAAGCGATCAGTTCCTCGTCTTTGCAGTTTTTTGCGATGCTATACTGATGTCTATAAGCACTGATCTTTATAAAAGGATCCGCCCCGAAATAAGAATACTTCCCAAGCTCGGTATAGCCGTCCCCGCTGTCCAAGAAGAAAGGATCTCTGGTATTTTTAAACACCTGAAGCAGCTCGAACGGCTTCAAATCTGTGATAAAAGGCCTAACCTGCCAGACATTCTGCTTGATTTCGCCTTCATCAGGCGCTCCGTGGGTTTCTGATATTTTTAATCCTGGTGTTTCCAATATCATTACTGATCCTGGTATTCCTGGCATTCCTGTTTTCTGAATTGTTTGTGGTATTACTGATGCTTTTAACGCTTGAATCATCTTTGATTCACCGTGTTCACTGAGCCACCTGCGGGCATCCTGTACTGCGTTCCGCAGCATCTGATGACCGTTTTCTGTAAGAATGGCCTCTGGATGGAACTGTACTCCTTCAATCGGCAAATAGCGGTGACGGATTCCCATCACCTGACCGTCTTCTGTTTCCGCGGAAATAATAAAGTCAGCAGGTATACTGTTTCTGCGCAGGGCCAGAGAATGGTAGCGGGTTACCGTAAACGGGCTGGCAATATCTCGGAATACGCCGGACCGGTCATGCGTGATGCTCGATACTTTGCCGTGGACCGGCGTCTTGGCCCGGACAACTTCAGCCTCAAAAACCTGCCCGATCGCCTGATGTCCAAGGCAAATGCCCAGCAGCGGGATTTTTCCCTGGAAATGCCGGATGACTTCCAGCGCAAAGATCGCTTCATTCGGTGAGCAGGGACCCGGAGAAATCACAATAAGCTCCGGTTCCAGCTGCTGGATCCAGGCAATCGTACACTCCTCAGGACGCCGAGCAAGTACTTCCTCCTCCAGTTCTCCGAAATACTGATACAGATTGTATGTGAATGAGTCATAATTATCCAAGATGAATATCACCTATAATTCTCCTTTGCTGATTGTCAATAAATAGTTAAATCATGCCGAAATAACACGTTATCCAGGTAGAGATAATATATCACAGATTCCGTGATTTTACAGCCTTGCTCCAAAAATTATCAACGCTAAGATGAGAAAAGACGTCTCATATATAACTGAGACGTCTCTCGACTATCTGAACAAATTTTGCTTAACTTACATTTAGAAAGGAAACATCGCATTTCCAGCCATATTTGCCAGTACTGACAGTGGTTCGGCATAGATACCGAGAACCAGCGTAAGGACCAGAATCAGCAGTAGGGTAACATTGGTTCCGACCGGAACCTTGATCGGTGTGCTGGATATAGGATCGTTCATATACATGGCTTTAACCACAAGCAAATAGTAATAGACGGAAACCATGCTCATGACCAGACCGAGAATGACAAGCCATAAATAGCCCTGGTTGACGATCGAAGAAAACAAATAAAGTTTGCCGACAAAACCGGCGAGAGGCGGTATCCCTGCCATCGACAGGAGACATACCGTCAGCACGGCGGCCATAAACGGTGAACGCTGGGCAAGCCCTGCATAATCTTTAATCTCTTCACTCCCCGTATTCTGGGAGAATGTGATGACAACCGCAAAAGCACCGATCGTCGCAAACACATACACCATCGAATAGAACGCAACTGCTTTGATCCCAGCGGAACTCATAGCGATAATCCCCGTGATAATATAGCCGGCCTGCGCGATACTTGAGTACGCAAGCATTCTCTTGATATTGGTCTGCGGAATGGCAGCAATGTTTCCGATCACCATCGTCATCGCAGCCATAATCGCCAGGATATACGTCCATTGTCCGCTGTAGCTTGGCAGTGCTTCAATCAGGATACGGGCCAACGCTGCAAAAGAAGCCGCTTTGGACCCGGTGGCGAGGAAGGTGGTGACAGGTGTCGGCGCACCTTCGTAGACATCGGGTGACCACATATGGAAAGGCACCAGCGAAACTTTAAAGCCAAGTCCTGACAGCAGGAAGATGATTCCGACGAGAATCGCCGGTGACAATCCATCCATCTGCTTAATGCTTTCAGCAATATCACGGATCACAAACGTACCAGTCATGCCATAGACCAGGCTTAAACCGTACAGCAGGATTCCGGAGGAGACCGCTCCAAGAATCAGGTATTTGACCCCGGCTTCAGAGGACTTCAGATCGGTCTTGTAGCCTGCCAGGATGTAGAATGAAATTGTCATGGTTTCCAGCGCGACATAAAGTGTCAGCAGGTCTCCGGCGGAAACCAGCACCATCATGCCCAGCGCAGCCACGAGCGTAATGACATAGAACTCATAGTTGCCGCCCATTTTTTTGACATAGACTGTCGAGGTCAGGATGACCAGAACGGCAGCTATCAGGAACAGCTGTTTAAAGAACACGGCAAAATCATCGACGATGAACATGCCGTCCATCACACTGGTATTCTGTCCATAGCTTCCGAAACTGTATACCAGGATCACCGCAAGTCCCACGGCAATGACGTAACCAAGCCTATGCCGTTTTTCTTTGGACAGGAACAAGCCGACAGCCAGGATCACCAGTCCAAGAAGTGCCGTTGCAATTTCAGTGGTAAATAAAGAAAAGTTTATATTCATTACAGGTTACCTCCTATCTGGGAGCTGGCCTCGACCAGTCTTTCAGCAATAGGCTCTATCCCTGAATTGACCATATCCATCAGCAAGGATGGGAATAAACCGAAGATGACGGTGAACGCGACCAGAACGATGACCGGAATCATATAGGAGCCTTTGATATCCATTTTCCCGTCCCATTCTGTCTTGCGTGGCCCAAACAGTACATTGGCTGCCATTCTGAGGACATAGACGGCTCCAATAATAATTCCCGTCAGGGCCAGAATCGCAGGAATCCTGATGGCAGGTTCGCTAAAAGCGCCCATAAATACGGTGAACTCAGGAACAAACGTGATTAAGCCCGGCAATCCGGCCGAAGCCATCGTCGCTACTAGGAACACACCGGCTAGACGCGGCATCTGATGTGCGACCCCTCCGAGATCAGGGATATGCCTGGTTTTCGTTTCAGCATAGATATAGCCGACGACCGAGAAGAACAGAGCCGCCATGACACCATGCGCAAACATATTGGCAACCGCACCGTTCAAACCAATTACATTAAGCGATGCGATACCGATCAGTACGAAACCCATATGGCTCACGCTGGAATATCCGACGACATATTTCATGTCTTTTTGGGCCAGGCTGATGAACGCCGCGTACAGCACGTTGCAGACAGCCAGGATCGCAATCAGCGGCGCCCAGAATTTAGCACCGAGCGGGAAGATAAAGATACCGATCCGGATAAGACCATAGCCGCCAATCTTTTTCAGAACACCGGCGTGAATCATGGAAACCGCAGTCGGCGCACCGGCATATCCGTCCGGTGACCAAGAGTGAAATGGAAACATGGAGATCAGGGACGTGAAGCCAAGCGCCATCAGGCCAAAGATCGCAATCTGAAGATTTTCGGAGAAGTTCAGTGTCGCGAGCTTTTCAATATCAAAGGTTGGCGTTCCGAGCATATTGCCGGCCAATACATACATCCAAATCAATCCGGCCAGAAGGAAGGCACTTCCGATCAGTAGATAGATCGTCAGTTTCATACCGGCGTATTCTTTGTTAACATCTTTTGTTTTGCTGCCGCTTCCCCAGATGATTACCATGATGTAAATTGGAATGACCACCACTTCATAGAACAAGAAGAAGATAAACAGGTCTCTGGCAATGAAAGTTCCCATAACCCCGGCAATCAGGATCAGCAGCAGGATATAGAACTCTTTGGCTCTTTTCTCGACACTCCAGGAACGGGAAAACACTGCTGAAAAACCAATAACGTTGGTCAGCAGCAGGAGCGGCAGGCTCAAGCCGTCAACCCCAAGCGAATAGACAACACCCAAATCCGTCACAAACGGAATATCTTCCGTAAAGGCGAACCCGCCGACAGCCAAGTTCTGCGTGTAATAAATATAATACACAAAAATGGACAGGGCAAGGGAAATAAACGTCGTGATGCCGGCAACGGCTTTGATCGCGCCGGATTTCTCTTTCGGTATAAAGACACTGATCAGCGCACCGATGATCGGTGCCAGTAAAATGGTGGTTAAGACAGGAAAATTCATTACTTGACACCTCCCAGCAGCCCGATATTCAGTTGACTTAAGTCTGCCGTCGTTAATAGCATAATCAGAACGATTACGCCGACAAAAAAGACCATGGCATAGTGTTGAAGCTGTCCTGTATTGACTCTGCGGGCAGCATCACCCGAATCCCGGGTAAGCTTCGCGAGACCGTTGACAATACCGTCGACCACAACCACATCAACCCACCACAAAATCCGGCCGAATGCATCAATGATGTGACGGATGATCCAGAGGTAAAATTCATCGATATAGTATTTGTTCAGCGAAAGCTTATACAGGAACGGGATCTTTTGGGCAACGGCTTCAGCTGAGAATGTCTTCTTCAGATAGAACAGCGCAGCCGTTCCAATTCCGATCAACGCCAAAGCTGTTGACAGGATGATCAGGAACCAGTTGGTTTCCACCTCATGGAAATGGCCCAATCGGATGAAGTAACCAAAAGCATGTCCTTCCCCAAGTCCCGGCCAGCCTACCCAGCCGCCGGCCAGCGAAAACACAGCAAGAATGATGAGCGGGATCGTCATGGTCTTCGGTGCTTCATGCGGATGCGCATCATGGCTTCTGAGTTCACCGTGGAAGCAGATGAAGAACATCCTGAACATATAAAATGCCGTCAGTAGGGCCGTCAACGCTGCCAGAATAAACAGGACCGTGTAGACGCCCTGGAATGGACCGGCAGCATGTCCCGATAACGATGAAGCAGCATAGGTGACTTCCAGGATCAGGTCCTTACTGAAGAAGCCGGCAAATGGAAAGATACCGGAAATGGCCAGGCAGCCAACCAGCATGGTCCAGTAAGTGACCGGCATGTATTTTTTCAAACCGCCGTATTTCGCAATGCTGGCTTCGTTGTGCATCGCATGAAGCACAGCGCCTGCGCAAAGGAAGAGCAGCGCTTTGAAGAAAGCGTGGGTGAACAAATGAAACATACTCGCGGTAAGGCTTCCTGCTCCAAGGGCCAGCATCATGTAGCCGAGCTGGGAAACCGTTGAGTAAGCCAGGATCTTTTTCATCTCGGTCTGCGTTAAGGCAATAGAGGCCGCAAAGATTGCGGTGAAACCGCCGATAATCGCTATAAAAACCATTGCCGAAGGAAGCGTAATGAACAGCGTAAGCGTTCTGCCAACCAGATAGACCCCTGCCACAACCATGGTAGCCGCATGGATCAGTGCACTGACCGGAGTAGGGCCTTCCATCGCGTCGGGAAGCCAGACATGGAATGGAAACTGACCGGATTTGGCCATGGGCCCAAGAAACAGCACGATCGCGATTGCGGTCAGCGCGCCGGCCGAAAGGGTCGTGTACTGCGCAAAATTCGGGATCATTTCAGCGAGTTCCTGCAGATCAAGGGTTCCGAAGTTCACTTGCAGAAGGATAATCCCCAGCAACAAGCCGAAGTCCCCTGCGCGGCAGGTAATAAAAGCTTTTTTCGCTGCTTCACGCGCTGAATTCTTCTCGTACCAGAAACCGATCAGCAGATAGGAACACAGGCCGACCAGTTCCCAGAAGACAAACATTTGCAGGAGGTTCGGCGCAATGACCAACCCCAGCATCGAGGCGGCAAAGAGTGAAAGGTAGGAATAAAAACGGGAAAATCCAGGATCTCCGTGCATATAGCCGAGAGAATAGATCTGGACCAAAGACGCGACCAACGTCACCACGAAAAGCATCATGGCCGAGGTAGGATCGATCTGTGTTCCTACGTCGATCGTGAGCCCATGCATACTGAACCAGGGAACAACGACTTTTAAAGGATGTTCTATTAAGAATTCGCCACGTTGAAGTACGCCTATCCCAATAGCAACCGACAGTACAAACGATACAAGGATGCCCAGAATGGAAATGAAGGCGCTCAGCTTTTGCGAGGTTTTCGTCACAAAAACGATCAGAGCAAAAGCCAACGCTGGCAACAGCGGAATCAACCAGGCGTTATTCAGAGCAAAATCAATCATTATAGTAATTTACACCTGCCTTTATCTTGAATTAAGACTACCATTTCATCGAATCGATATCATCCGCTTCAACTGACTTGTGCTGGCGGTAGACAGAAATAATCAAGGCCAAGCCTACGGATACTTCCGCTGCTGCCAAGGCGATCACAAAGAGCGCAAAGACGTGGCCGTGCAAAGCCGGTGCAGTGGTATATCTGTTAAATGCAACAAGATTGATGTTGACTGAACTCAGCATGATTTCCATTCCCATGAGGATCGCAATCAGGTTTCTTTTGGCCAGAACACTGAAAAGTCCGATGAAGAAAAGAGTTCCGCTAAGAATTAGAAAATGCGGCAATCCAATGTTGAATAGAAAATGGATGATACTACTCATGAGGACTTTTTCACCTCTTTCACGATAACAATCGCGCCGAGCATGGCCACCAGCAACAGTACTGCCGTCACTTCAAATGCAACGACGTATTTTGTCAGCATCAGATTAGCAATTTCCTTCGCTGTTGACTCCGGAGCTGTCATAGCCTTCAGCGGCCACTTCGTTGTCAGCACCATGACTGCATTCACAACAATCATGATCAGTGAGAGTAGCGCTCCCGGAACTAGGTTCCTAGAGAACAAGTTTGTCGATTTCATATCTCCGCGTATGGTAAACATGATCGCAAAGACAACAAATATCGTGATCGCCCCAGCATAAACCAGAACCTGGGTGGCAGCCAAAAAATCAGCATACAGCAGAACAAAAACCCCCGCAATACCTAAAAATGCTACCAGCATTAAAAGCGCACTGTGAAAGATATTTTTGCTGATGACCATCATAAGTGCCGAACCGAGGGTAACGATGGCAATTACGTAAAACATCACTGTAAAGCCCATCACGCTTCACTCCTTTCAGCCTGAACCGACTGAGGCTCACCTTTATAGAGGATTCTGTTAAGATCTTCCCGGAAGAAGACCGTCTGTTCAAAAGCTTGCGTATTGTACAAAGCATCTTGAGGACAGGCTTCAACACAAAACCCGCAGAAAATACAGCTTTCCATCAGCATACGATACTGAACCAGCTTTCTTTTGTTGTTCTCATCCTTATAGCTTTCAATCGAGATAATCCCGTTGGGACAAGCGTTGACGCAAAGTCCGCATGCCGTACATTTATCCGGGGTCAGTTCAAACCATCCCCGGGAGCGCTTTGGCAGGTTAGGCTTTTGCTCCGGGTACATCTCTGTGACTTTCTTTTTGAAAAAGTGTCTGATTGATATGCTTAAGCCTTTTAAAAGTCCTTGTCCGTACACGATTTCACCACCTTAACCTGCAATCATCCGGTAGACGTAAACGCCAATGCCGGTGATCACAATATTAAATAAAGTAAGCGGGATCAGGAATTTCCAGCTGATATGCATCAAATGCTCGACCTTTACCCTGACAAATGTCCATCTGACCCACATGAACAGGAAAATCATCAAGTAAATTTTAAGCATCATCCAGATGAATCCCGGTATGAAGGTCAAGCCAAACGGTGCATTCCAGCCGCCGAGGAACACAACCGCTGCAATCGCCGAGACCGCAACCAGATGGGTGTATTCAGCGACCATAAACAACGCATAGCGGATACCCGAATACTCAACGAAGTACCCCGCAACCAACTCCTGCTCCCCTTCCGCCAAGTCGAACGGTCCACGGTTTGTTTCCGCGATGGAACAAACAAAATAAGCGAAGAAGGCAAGAATCTGTGGAAAGACAAACCAGACATTTTTCTGGGCATCGACAATCTCGGTAAGGCTTAAGCTTCCTGTGATCATGACGATGCCGAGCAAAGAAAAGGCCAGCGGAATTTCATAGCTGATCATCTGGGCAGCCGTTCTCATGCCGCCGAGCAGCGCGTATTTATTATTGGAAGCAAAACCGGCCATGACAAAGGCAATCGTTCCTGTAGAACCGATCGCAATAAAGTACAATAGTCCGACATTTAAATCTTCCAGGATCATGCCTTTGCCAAGCGGAATAACGGCCCAGCCCATAATTGCCGTAAGGAATGCGCAGATACTGGCAATCTTAAATACCGGTCTGTCCACGTTTTCGGGAATAATATCCTCTTTCCCGAGCATTTTGACAATATCAACCGGGAACTGCAGAAAACCTGCAGGTCCAAGGCGATTGGGGCCGACGCGGTCAGCGTAGAAAGCAGCAAACTTACGTTCCAGCCAGACCAGAACAATCAGGTTCGTTAGCACAAAGATAATGACAATTAAAACCAGAATGGTTTTAATCAATATTTCAGCAGGCAATGCCGGTATTCCAATCCCAACAAGCCACTGTCTGAACATATCGACCCAAACAAGAAATAGTACCATATTTTCCTCCATCTTCTGAATTCTTGTTTCTGTCTGTTAGCGATCAATTTCTCCCAATACAATGTCTAAGGAAGCAAAGGCAACGACTGCATCCTGTAGATGCAAACCGACAGCCATTTCTTCAAAAATTGCCACATTCACAAAACAGGGAGAACAAATCCTTAAACGGTAAGGTTTGGCTGTACCGTCACTCACAATATGGAAACCAAGATGCCCTTTGGAATGCTCGATACGGTGATAGACTTCTCCGGCAGGAGGTTTAATTATTTTCGGGACCTTGGCCAAAACCGGACCTTCCGGAAGTTCTCTATAAGCCTGTTCCAAAATTTTGACGCTTTCAGCCATCTCGTCCATACGAACGATATAACGATCAAACGTGTCCCCAGTCTGACGAACCGGCACATTAAATTTGAAACGGTCATAGATTCCGTAGGGCTCATCCCGGCGCAGGTCATAATCAATGCCTGAAGCCCTGGCCGAAGGACCGGATATCCCGTAAATCAAAGCCTTTTCGCGGGAAAGCGGGGCAACCCCCTTTGTACGGGCCTGGAATATCTCATTGCCTGTTAAAATACCGTGGTACTCCTCTATGCATTTAGGCATGATATCGAGCAATTTGCGCAGAGCAGGCATAAATTCTTCGTTCAGATCAGCTGCAACGCCACCAAACCGCATATAATTCGGCATCATGCGGCTGCCGGCTGCCATTTCAAATAAATCTAGAATTGTGTCTCTCTCTCTAAACCCGTAGGTCCAAGGTGTAAAACCGGCCATGTCCAGCGCCATCGAGGAATAAAACACCAGGTGGCTGGCAATACGCTGAAGTTCCGCCATAATCACCCGGATATATTCAGCTCGTTCTGGAACCTGATTGGAAATACCCATCAATTTTTCCACCGCACGGACATAAGCCTCTTCATTCAACATGCCTGAAACATAGTCCAGCCGTCCGTTGTATGGAATAAACTGGGTATAGGTGCGGGACTCCGCTAATTTTTCAATGCCGCGGTGCAGATAACCGATATGGTTCACGCACTTGGTAATATATTCGCCCTGCATCGTGAACACGCCGCGATACACCCCGTGCGTACTGGGGTGCTGAGGACCAAAGTTTAAGTTCATCTCCTGAGTTCTTATGTCATTCATTCTTACACCTCAAATTCTGTTTCACATGTTGGTGTTTAATCAGCCTGCTGCGTAAAATCTTTGCGCAAAGGATGTCCGGTAAAATCCTCCGGCAGTAGAATCCTTCTGAGATCAGGATGACCGTCAAATAAAATCCCCATCAAATCGAAAGCTTCCCTTTCGTGCACCTGAGCCGCTTTCCAGACGGAACTGACCGACGGTACCCGACAAGCATTCTCTTTGCTTATTTCCACTTTAACAGTCAAATAGTGCTTATGCTCAATCGAAAACAGGTGATAGATCACAGTGAAGTTTTCTGGATAATCCACAGAGCTCAGATTCATTAGAACATCGAATTTGTACTGCGGATTTTCCCTAAGTTCCTGCATGGTTTCCACAAGCTTTAGGCGGGATACTTTTATGGAACCTTCCGTATTATCCTCAAAGACTTCCGCTTGAGCACCTATCTTCTCATTGAGTAAATTAACCAATGCTTGACGATCCATCTTCTTATCCATTCTGTATGATCCTCTCCTTGTTGTTCTCAGCAAACTTTCTGGGATTCGTCACTTTCTTCCGCAGCTCGAGAAGTCCGTGGAACAGTGCTTCGGGTCTTGGCGGACAGCCCGGTACGTAGACATCTACCGGCAAGAACGTATCGGCTCCTTTTACAACACTATAGGAGTCTTTGAACGGACCGCCGCTGATCGCGCAACTGCCCATTGCCAGCACGTATTTCGGTTCGGCCATTTGTTCATACAGTCGGGCAACAATCGGTTCCATTTTTTTCGTGACTGTTCCCGCGATAATCAGAAGGTCGCACTGACGCGGCGAAGGTCTGAATACTTCGGATCCGAAACGCGCGATGTCATAGCGGGCATCTCCGGCTGCCATCATTTCAAACGCACAGCAGGCTAGACCGAACGTCAACGGCCAGAACGAGCGGGAACGGCACCAGTTCAGCGCATCTTCAATCTTGCACATGATGATATTGTTTGGCATTTCATATTCCGGGACTTCAACTTTATAGTTTTTCTTGACTACATCCATTCAAGAGCACCTTCCTTCCAGGCATAGGCAAATCCAAGAATGAGAATTGCAATAAAGATCACCATCTCAATAATGGCAAACAAGCCTAGATTTTGAAACAACATCGCCCAAGGATAGAGAAAAATTGTTTCAACATCAAAGACTACGAAAATTAAGGCATACATAAAATAACTAATTTTAAAACGAATCCACGTATCCCCCTGGGTATCAAGACCACACTCGTAAGTCAACATTTTCGCCTTGGTTGGATTGTTTGGACAGAGCAGTCTCTGAACCACCAGCAGAATTACCGGAAATACAATTCCCCACGCTAAAATTACTGCGATTCCTGCGTAATTAATTAACATTGTCTACCTCCTCCTCTATATAAATTAAAATGAATTTAAATTCTCACCAGAGAATTATTGCAAGATACGTGCCAGAAGTCCCCAACACTTAACTTACAAAAATGAAGGCCCAAATACAGGCTTTTTCTCAAATTATCAAAGCGGAAAAAATAAAATATCATTCCGAGAAATTCATAAGTGTACGATTTATTTTCAATTTGATCAATTGAAACAAAAAAGAGATGGTAATCTCAGTCTTTATTATACCATCCCTCTCCTATGATCTCATTATCAACTATTAAGAATAATAAACCTTAGGTCTATTTTGTTTTCCAGAGTCCATGAACATTGCAGTATTCTCTGACTTCGAGAACGGCTGCGATATCTACTGGGAAAGAAGCCTCAGGTTTCTGGCCGGGTTTTAGCTCTGCACGACAGACTTTATCTGCAGTCAGAACTTCGATGAACTGAATAAAATGTTTTTCTTCCATGGGGTGTTCAATGCTTCCGACAGTGACTTTAATGCCCTTTTCTGTTACTTGAACTATCGGGAGGTGTTTTTCCAATCCCATATCTTCCGAACGTCCCTCGAGCTTTTCCATGGGCTGGCCGCAGCATACCAAGGCCGGAGCCCCTGTGTGAACAATCTCCACAACATTGCCACAGACGTTGCACTTATAGATCTCTCTTAAATTTGTCATAGGATACTTCCCTCCAATTTCTCTTTCATTTCTTCCAGTTGATCCTCTTCCGGAATGTATTGAATCCTGATATTTTCCAGGGTTTCAAAACCGCAGTCCTTCAGATACTGCTCGACTTGCCCGATACTCTGGCCGCTCCAGCCGTAAGAACCGAACGCCAATCCAATTCTGTCCTTCGGAGCCAGACCCTTAAGATAGGTTAAGAAACTAGCTACACTCGGCATCAGATTATTATTCAGGGTCGGTGAGCCGACGCAGATATATTTTGCTGTGATTATTTCAGTCATAATATCTGAAATATGGTTATTTTTTAGATCCATGAACCGGACGTTATAGCCCTTTTTCTCAAATACATCGCTGATGCTCTCCGCAATGATCTCCGTTGCGTTCCACATCGTGTCATAGACAATCACGGCCTTTTTTTCCGTGGCATTCGTGGACCATTTTTGATATTCGTTGAGAATTGCCGGGATGTTGGAGCGCCAAATCAGCCCATGGCTGGTCGCAATTACCTCAACATCCAGTCCACCTAAGGCTCCTAAAGCTTTTTGCACCTGACCGCCGTACGGCAGGACAATATTCGCGTAATATTTCCTGGCTTCTTCTAGGACGACCCCGAGCGGAAGTTCATCATCAAATCTCTCGGTTGAAGCAATATGCTGGCCGAAAGCATCATTCGAGAACAGAATTTTATCTTCCCCAAGGTAGGTCACCATATTATCCGGCCAGTGTACCATTGGGGTCTGGACGAAAGTTAGATTCCTCCTGCCGATATTCAGGACATCTCCTGATTTGACAATCTGATAGTTCCAGTCTTCCTTGAAATGTGCCTTGAGCCCTTTTTCCCCATTGGGGGACGTGACCAGGGTTGCCTTGGCGGCAATCTCCATAATTTCCGGCAAGCTCCCCGAATGATCCTGCTCGACATGATTGGAGATAACATAATCAATATCTGCCGGATCAATTACATCCGCAATCCGTTCCAGCATTTCGTCAAATAGGTAATGCTTTACCGTGTCAATTAATGTAATTTTCTCATCAATGATCAGATAGGCATTATATGTACTGCCCCTTTGGGTCAGATACCCATGAAAATTTCTGATGGTCCAGTCAATTCCGCCTACCCAGTAGACATTTTTCTTAATTTGAACCGCTTTGATAGAAATCACCTCATATCTTCGTCTTGATATTCTCTTCTGGAATTCACATTTATTGATTATTTTTTCTTAAAACTAGTTTATAATATTTCTATTATTTTTTCAATATTTTATTTATTAGGAATCATTGTAACATAGGGTTATTTTTAGTTATTAGGCAAATCATTCAAGTGAAAGAAGGAAATCATCACGCCCTTCAAGAATATATCTTCCAAATACGATAGGAAGACTCTATTTTTGCATGACAAAGGAGGATGAACACATGTCTTGTTTTAAGCTTATGGCTGTAGCTGTTAACCACAGAGCGAAAAATGCTGCCGAAGTACAGGGCGTCTTGACAAAATATGGTTGTTTGATCACCGTGAGACTAGGTCTTCATGAGGGCGGCAATGTATGTTCGGATTCAGGGCTAATCATTCTTCAGCTTTCCGGTACTTCCGAAGAAACAGAATCCTTCGCTGGAGATTTGAACTCGATCCCCGGTGTCAACGCCAAATTTATCGAGATCTGCACCGAGTAAGAAACCTACTTTTAATCTTTTATCATTTTTTACTTTTTTACAAATTATGCTAAATTATTTACACTTTTTGTAATAAGATAAAGATACGAATACTACGATAGAGTCGAAAAGGAGGTATCATTTATGTCGAAAACCCAAGTAAGTGAATTATTAAAAATTCTTGACAGAGAAATTATGACAAAAAAAATACTCTCCGAACTGAACAATTATATCAATTTGAAAGACTCAATCATTACAGTTATGAAACATTTAAAGCAGATCACCAATTGCGACGCTATCGGTATTCGCATATATAATGGAAAAGATTATCCCTTTTATGCCTGTGAAGGCCTGCCTGAGATGAAGCTTTCTGAAGAACCTCCCCTATGTTCCGTAAACCCTGAACTCAAAATCCTGAAGATTTCACAGGATGAATTCTGGTCCACAAAGTGTATTTGTATGGATGTCATCCACGGGAAAGCAGACAAAAACATTCCTTTTTTCACTTCTCAGGGAAGCTTTTGGGTCAATGATCTGCCTTCAGTCCTGAAGACGAAAGATAGAAATTGCATTGCAGCAGGTTTTAAATCTGTGGCTTTGATCCGTATCATGGCTAGGGATAACTGTATTGGTCTGATTCAGCTGCTCTGCAGATCAGCTCAGTTTCATCTTGATATGATCCTTTACCTCGAAATGGTAGGAACCTACATCGGTATGGCTATCAACAACAGTCTGAACTATACCCGTATGAAGGAAGCCTACGATTCTCTGAATCAGCTCATCCCAATATGTTCAAGCTGCAAAAAAATTAATACGGAAGAAGAGAATTGGATCACAATTGAAGAATACCTATTCCAGCAGACTGGCTCTGAATTCACCCACACTATTTGCCCTGAGTGCATTGAAAAATTGTATCCTGCGCTCTATCATAAACTCAAGGAAAAGGAAAATAAAGAAGAAGCGTTTAAAGCTGTGTAATTACAATACCATTATGAGGGTAAGTCTTGGGGCCACAATAGCCGCGTGCCACGGATAGCACAATACAAAAAGCCTCGCTTCGCATCGTGCTTCGCTCACAGCGGGACTGCGGCCTCAAACTGGTATCATAGGTTAACTTGAAAGCCAAATTGTCCAAAAAAGAAAGACATCATATGAAATGACATCTTTCTTTAGCCAAGCTTAGTTACTATATAATGTTTAGTAGTTCTGTGCAATCACTTCAAAGTACGCTTGTGGGTGGTCACAAACCGGGCAGGCCTCAGGCGCTTCAGTCCCTACATGAGTATGTCCGCAATTACGGCATTTCCACGTCGTATTTTGTTTTTTCGCAAATACTTCCTTGTTCTGCAGATTCAGCAATAGCTGCTTGTATCTTTCCTCATGTTCTCTTTCTATTTTTCCAACGCCGTCGAATAATGCGGCAATGTCATCAAATCCTTCTTCTCTGGCCTCTTGCGCCATTCTGGCGTACATGCTGGTCCATTCTTCTCTTTCCCCTGCGGCAGCTGCAACAAGATTCTCTGTCGTGCAGCCAATCCCCTGGAGCTTCTTAAACCAAATCTTGGCATGTTCTTTTTCATTTTCTGCTGTTTCTAAGAAAATGGCGGCAATCTGCTCGTAGCCCTCTTTTTTAGCGGCAGATGCGAAATAGGTATATTTGTTTCTCGCCTGTGATTCTCCGGCAAAAGCCTCCATTAAGTTCTTTTCTGTCTTTGAACCTTTTAAATCTTTCATCTCATAACTCCTCTCTGATTAGACTGGCCCTTGTAATTGGTCAACTCTAAAATGCATGTAAAACATCAGAAAGTATTCCATATGAATTGATCTTATATTTTGAGGACCTAAAAAGATTTTAAACGATCCGATATGATTATGCAACAGTTATTTATAATAATTACAATTATTAACTTAGTATAGTTATTTATATTACATAATTTCTTAACACACCGATCTTCTCAATATCAGCTTCTACCCTATCTCCAGGATTCATTGCTCCAATTCCGCCAGGTGTTCCGGTCAAAATAACGTCACCGGGCAGCAAAGTCATGATTGCCGACAGATATTCCACAAGCTCAAAGCATCTGAAAACCAGATTCTTTGTGTTGGATTTCTGGCGTACTTCTCCGTTCAGGGTAAGCTTGACGGCCAAGTTGTCAGGATCGGCAACATCGGTCTCAATCCACGGTCCCAGCGGACAAAATGTATCAAAATCTTTTGCTCTTGACCATTGACCGTCTTTATGCTGAAGATCCCTGGCAGTCACATCGTTCCCGACCGTATAACCAAAGATATATTCAACGGCTTTGCTTTGCGCCACATTTTTTGCTTTTTTGCCAATTACGATTGCCAGCTCCGCTTCATAATGCAGGTTTTGAGTTTGAGGCGGATAGACAATATTCTCTTCAGGCCCGATTACACTCGTAGAAGGCTTAAGAAACAGCAAAGGTTCCGCAGGAATGGGCTTGCCAAATTCAATCGCATGATCCCGGTAATTCAATCCGATACATAATACCTTGGACGGTTCAACAGGTGCCAGAAGCTGCACATCTTCCAGCGAACATATCTGGTCCGTTACCTCATAAACTCCAAAAATATCCCCTTTGACATAGCGGATCATCTGACCTGTCAATACGCCGTACCTGACCTGGTTTTCCGCATCCTTGAATCTAAGAAATCTCATGCGTCTTTACTCCCTCTATGATTGTGTTAACCCATAACATACCGGTAAATAAAAAAATAATGCACAATACTCCCTGCTAAGATAAAAAGATGAAATATTTCATGGAACCCAAACTTCCCCAACCTGATCCACTGAGGTTTCACAGCATAAAAGACCGATCCTACAGAATATAACAGTCCTCCTAAGATTAGAAGGAATAAGCCCTGGCCAGGAATAGCCAGAGAAATTGGGTAAATAAAAAATACGGCAATCCAGCCCAGAAGCAAATAGAAAGCGGTATATAACCAGCGAGGAGCATTGAACCAGACAAGCTTCAGGACGATCCCTAAAACGGCCAGCGTCCAGATCCCGATCAGCAAGCCCATTCCCAGCGCACCCTGCAATGTGATCAGACAAATCGGCGTATATGTACCCGCGATCAGAACATAGATCATACAATGATCGATTTTTCGCAGCGTACGAATAACCTGTGCACTGGACACCACCCAATGATAGATCATCGAAGCAGAATAGAGCAGAATAAGACTCCCCCCAAAGACCAGGGCAGAACCTAAATAGGCCGTACTGTCATGTTCCAGCGACCGCAGCAGAAGCAGAACCAGCCCGGAGAGCGAAAGTACAGCCCCGAGCATATGGGACATTGAATTGACCGGTTCCCGAATTCTTAAAGACATTTCTTACACTCCCACTGAAGATTTACTCTGGCATAGAATGTTAAAAACTGTGTAGATAAAAAATGAGGCGGGAAACCCGCCTCATTTTTTATTTTTGCAGTGACTTTGGTGTCTTTGGCTGATAAGCCCAATAACCACAGGCAAACACAGAACTTGCAGTAGCGAGAAGTACAAGCATGGACGCCATCAGTGTGTAGAGAATTTTTTTCATGTTGTTATCCCCCTTTTTTTATTAAATACAGGCAGAAGGGTCATCGTCTGGAAAACGATCCCCAATACTGCACTGGTATTTACCAGGAAGTTATTACTGACTGATACTACACCAATCGTCACAATGACAAAACCTATGGAAATAATTTTAAGTTTTCTTCTGAAATTTCGAGAGTGAATAGGTTTGGCCTCACAGTCTACCGGAGCAAGAATAGCAACAAGGGCTAAAGAAAACAGTAAAACGGCCAGGAGAAAACCAGAGCTCTGGAAACCGTAGTTAACAATTTCCTTGGCAATAACACCAAGAATAGAATAAATGACCGCCCCAAAAGCCAGGCACTTTAGCGGAGTATCAAAATGAGCCCCACCGGATACTCTCCGTAGAAATCCCCCGAAAACAGCAGCGATGACCGTGGGTACCAAGGCTTTAAAAAGAAAGGCCATTCCCATTATTGCCAAAAAACCCAACACTGTTAAAACAAGTGACTCAATACCATAAGCAATGATCTCTTTTTTATCGTCATCAAAATCTAATTCAGCTGTCAGATTACGGGAAATACGCTCACTGATTTGAGAGAGATCCATTTTCTTACCTACTTACCTTTTAACATTTTTTTTATTTTCAAAATGATTAAACTTACTATGAATAAAACAAAGACTTGAGGTAAAGTAATAAGTATCCTTAATCCAACATCTGTGTTTAGCATCTCAGCTGAGACGTGAAATAATGGCATTAATAAAGATAAACAAACTGTCTCACCAATAATTAAGGCTAAAAAGCTAAGAAGGCTTGCTACCAACGCAGCATAAAAATTACTCTTACCCCAAAAAAACAAAAGAACAAATAAAAAAACCAACATAATCACAGTGTGTAAACCAAACAGAATTGGAAAAACCCGAAGTAAATAAGAGGTCAAAGCTAAAATTATCCCCATGGAAATAATTCTTTTCCTAACAAAAGGCATGCCCGCAATAACATAGGCTAAAGTAACAACAGCGATCTGTTCCGGTATTCCTTGCAAAATGAGTGCTATTATTGGAATTTTCATTGATTTCCTCCTTTGGCACTATATGTATCTAGATTCTACAGTTTTGGTATTTTTCCTTTAATAATCTCAAAAATATTTCATAAGTCCTATAGCTTTTTTGTAGTCCCACAATTCAATGTTAGATCTGCTCATACTCATTATTACTATAATTATTAAGCGGGAAAGTAATAAAAAATGTGGTCCCCTCCCCTCCTGTCAGAAATTCAAGCCTGGCTTGGTGTCTGCGCACAATACCCAAAGAAATCGCAAGGCCTAAGCCTGTCCCATTCTCTTTCGTCGTAACAAACGGTGTACCCAGGGTATCCTGAACACTCTGGGGAATCCCTTTGCCATGGTCTTGGATTGCCAGAACCACCCCTTCCTGAACCTGGTACGTTTTGATGTAGACCTTTCCCTTCGCGGCAGTCTCTTCCAGAGCGTTTCGGACTAAGTTAAGGATAAGCTGTTTAATCTCTGACTCATTGAGATCAATGCTTGGAATATCGTTTAATTCCAAGAGCAGCTCTTTGCCTGAACTATTCGCATCAGCCTGCAGCATCGGATACAACCGGTTAATAATGTTGTTGATATTCTCCTCTTTCACACAATCCGCACTTACCTTGGCCACCGACAGGAAATCCGTAAGAATCTCATTGGCTCTGTCAATCTCCGTGATCATCAGATCCATGTATTCTGTCTTAAGTTCCGAATCAGACTGGCTCTCCAGCAGTTGCAGAAAGCCCCGGACCGTACTCAGCGGATTTCTGACCTCATGACTGATCCCGGCTGCCATCTGTCCGATCAGATTGAGACGTTCCAAACGCTGCATTTCTATGTCCCTTTGTTTCAGCTCAGTGATATTCCTGACAAAAACTGTGAGGCCTTGTTTAAACGGGTAGGCATGGTACTGGAAATATTTACTTTCCTGAGAGATATATTCCTCCCAATGCATGGAGATATTCTCGTCTAAAGCCCGTTTCAGATTGACACGCGTTGCAGAGTCGGCTAATAACCTGTAGACATCCCAAATATTTCTTTCAATCAGGTCTTCACGATCATATCCCAGGTATTTCTTCATCTCTTTATTGACATAGGTAAAGCACCACTCCTTGTCCAACGCGAAGAATCCGTCACCAATACCTTCCATGATGGTCAGGAGCTTGTCATTGGAGCTTTCCAATTCAATATTCAATTGATACAGGCTTTCCAAGTGATTTCTGATCTCTTCAAATACGGGTTGAAGTTCCGGCAACCTTTCAAGGTCCTCCGAGTTTTCCAGACTGTTGCTTTTAATTGTATGGGCAAATGACTCTAATGAAGCTTTGATTCTGACAATATTCTTTTTAATAATGGCCAGATAAAGTCCGTATAATGGTGT
>NZ_LXPC01000002.1:0-48582 GCF_003590275.1 Dehalobacter sp. MCB1
GTTACTCACCCGTTCGCCACTATCCAATACCCAACACCGATTTCTCCACTCCTATTTTGCTCCGCCTGTGTTGGCACTTTTTAAAAGTGTGGTGCGCTCTCTTCGTTCGCGCACTCGCAGGCTCCTCAAAATTCCTTTGAAGCGCTCGGTGTTGGATACCGGACCGTTCGACTTGCATGTGTTAGGCACGCCGCCAGCGTTCGTCCTGAGCCAGGATCAAACTCTCCATAAAAACTATTTACGGAGCTTGATTCAAGCTCGTTTGTTTACCAAATTTCATTGACGAGTCTAGCTTTTTATTTCATTCTTGTTGTTCAGTTTTCAATGACCTTTGCGCTTCTTTCAGGCGTTCCCGCCCCGAGACGCTTTATTATAATATCATGCTGTTTCGACACTGTCAACAGCAAAAACTGCGATTCCAGAAAGAATTTATTGCCTAAATTTCGAGATGTTTTATCTCAGATTAATCACCCAATTCTCCTTTTACAATAAAACGCAGATACGGTTTTGTACGATAATCACAAGTGATCAGTGTAATTTGTTTTTTCTGGCCGTCGTTTTGAAGCACCTCGACTTTGTCGGGCTCGACAATCATACTTTCCGTTACAATATAAGTATAGGATTGATTGTTTGTTTCAATTATGATCGCGTCGCCCTTGATCAACTCGTCGAGACGATTAAACTGAATACCATACGTTCTGCTGCGATGTGCCGCAATACAGTAATTCCCTATTTCTCCAGGCTTCCCAGTTCCAATTATACTTGCTGCTGCCTGTTTTAAATTGTGGTCAGTCACGCCAGTCAAAACAGGAATTCGCAAACCGATTTTCTCTATGATCAGCAGTGCTTCCATATCCTCCGTTAGATCTGGTTGCATCGTATTATCCTGATCATCAGAATCGGTCTGTCCAAGTGCTCCATCGCTCACTTGCATGAGACTAGATCGCCATTGATTAATCATATTATTCTGCTGATATTTCAAATAGCCATCCCGAGCCATAGGAAAAATGATGACACTGAGTCCACATAAGATCAAAGTGACTGCGAATACTTTTCTCCACATAATTCCCCCAGCCTGATCTTGTTAAAAAATAGCCGAGAAATCTCAGCTATTTTTTCTCACTTATATAAATGTGTATTTAGCTTTTCTTTTTCTTTATTAAGAAGATTCCTGCAGTGACCACTACTGAACCGACAGCATAGTAAGGGAAAGCACTTGCAACTCCTGTTAATGGTAACATGGTCTCAGTATCTTGCGGAACTTCCAATGCATCAGGTTTCTGTGTTTCGACCGTCGGCGTATTTACCGGTTCTTCCTCTATCGTAGCTGGTTCCACTTCAGTGTAAATCGTGTAATTGCCGCCACCGTTGTTCCCGCCATTATATTCTTCAGCACTGATCAGAAAATCAAAGCTGATCTCTTGTGATTCGTATTCATTTCCACTTTCTGAGGGAAGCCCCAGAGATAAATCAAACGTCTCACTGCCGCCGGGCATCAAAGAACCTAATACAAGATTCAGATCTTGAAGTTTTCCGGCATACAGTGTTTGGTCGGCTTTGGTTACCTTAAAGACCAGGGCCTGATAGAGGATATTCTCTTGATCGTTTGTAATAACCTTCATTCCATACGTGAAAGCCTTTTGCCCCTCGTTGTTGACCGTTAATGTTTGATGATCGGTACAACCGGGAGCCATTCCCGAAATTTGAAAAAGCTGGCCTTCAGGCTCTATGACAATCCCGTATTCATTGCTGTCTGTTTGGATTGCATACGCTACCTGAAATGAGGATGTGCCACCCAGGAGGATCACTGCCGTCATGATCACCAGGATAAAGGGATACTTTACACGGTTAAGGATACCCATCTTCTTGATCAATTTACATCTTCCTCAATAAAGTATTTTATTTGTATGCCGTTTCTACACTGCTAATTGAATTATAACAGGTGTTTTCTTCGTGCACATACTCCTTTGGTACCAATGTATATTCACCATTATGTTAGTTTTTGGGGTTTCATGTTAGATCAAAATAATAGGTGCATTTCTCATCAAAGACATAGAATGTTGTGATCTTTTTCAAATCGGCAAATGTCCTGTAAAGTATCGGCTTCCCGAGTTCATCACTGAGTTTCACCAGGTCGTCCACCGATTGAACCTGATAATTGTCTCCTCTTTGGATAATGTCTGAATCTAATGCAACCATTCGATTGCTAAACTGCTTCATGATCATTTTCAACTTTTTGAGGTAAGGATCTTCTGGTATCTCTTTTGTAAGCAGGATCAAACAAACGAGCCCGGCTAACAAAATGAAACCCAGCAAGGCCAAACCAATAACGGAAAACTTTTGATCGACTGGTACTTGCTTGACATTCTCGATGGCACCAGGCTGATCACCGATACCCATATTTGTGATTTCAAAGTAGCTCGTTTTCAGCGGCAAAAACATCGATGAAGCAACTTGATCCTGAATTCGCCCGTACTCCGTCATACTATCCAAATTCACATTCATCGCGGTGGTTAAGGAAACGTCAGCATCCACTTTTGCTTCCTCCTTGATGGCGTTGGCAAATGCTCTATACTGCTCCAAATTCAGATTGACATCCTTTGTTAGGTTGAATTGTGTATCTTTTTTTTCAAAACTCGTTTTTGGCACGAGGACAACCTGTTTCTTCCAAATAGAAACCCGTTTATTATTTTGAATGCTGGATCCTTCCAGCACAGCGATGATTTCATAATCACCTTGGATGTCGATCTGACTTTTACCTGAAAACGCATACGAAAATGTCGCCGTAATGGTGTCAACCAAATTGGTTAAGTACACCTGACCCTCTTCCTGCGTCGTTTGGGCAAATAGATTATTGGGTTTCAGACTCACTTTATAGTGAATATCCATTTTATTCATATATTCGTACAGTGTCGTCTTTACGACTTGTACTTCCGGTAACGCAATTTTCCGGTACAGCATATAAACATCTGCAATCAGCAATATCGCAAATAGCAAAATAAGGCCAACACGTAGTCTTTTCTTTAATTCTTTTTTTATCATTGAACACGCTCCATCCATCTTTTTTCCCGATATTCTGCAAAGACCCGAGATTTCCTCTGCAGACTGTGAAATATGGTACTTTCGTCTACGTTGTCCTCTACTTTATTACCATAAATACTACCTCCAAATAGATAAAACAAGTATACCAATGAGTGGCTAAAATTGTTTCCGAAGACAGTATACTTAGATCAAAATCCCGATTAAAGGTTTTCAACAGCGCGCATTGAGAACGTATCGGTACAAGAATGAACAAAAGGAGAAAAAATCAAATGAAAAAACATAAGCTTCTAGTTGCCGCCCTGGCAGTAGCCGTCATGTTAATGGGAGCAGGCTACGCGTATTGGACCCAGACCATTACGATCGCGAATACCGTATCCACCGGCTATTTGGATGTTCAGTTTGTGGATGCCGATGAGTCCGACTGGGACGACGGCTATATTGCCCATATTTCCGATGATTTGGTCACTGTTGATTCAGTGATCGCCACAGATAAACAAAACCTAAGCTTCACGGTCGGAAATTTCTACCCCGGAGCCGGTGCCTACCTGAGTTTCGTTGTTAAAAATAGCGGTACCGTTCCTGCCAAAGTTACTTCCGTCACTGGAAGCATTACTGAAAACGCCGATTTGGCTAATGCCTTAAATTATAAATTTGATGCTGTGGTCATCAGAACATTGAACGCTGGTTTCTGGAGCTATCGCTATGAGGATATTGATGCAATCGATGCGAATAACGTTTCCGATCTGGCTACAGGCCTGACTTCCGCATTGCAGAATATCGTTCTCCAGCCTGGCGAGGAACTCATGCTGACGACCCATAACTTTATCTTTAACGAAACGCAGGATCCTGGTTACCAAGTCCTTATGCCTTCGGCAATCACGGGCAGCCAATTTGAAGATACTACGACAAAATTTGATTTAGCGATTGCTTTCACGCAAGTGAACTAGTTATCAAAACACCAATTGGGAAATTAGTCTTTAACATACCCTTCCATAAGGGCGGTATTGCAAAACTACGGAGAAATCGTAGTTGCGCGATACCGCCTTCTTTTACCTATAGAAGAATCCTTTTGAACAGTTTTTCTATATTTCTTTATTCGTCGACCAAATCTCTTGATCACTTTTGAGGAGAAGGGTTGGCCAGCCGATTTTAGGGACGACCTTAACGACTTCTCCCTTGATATCTTCCGGTTTTACCCATTGACTATCCGCGCTGTTATTGTTATCTCCTTTGGTCAAATAATGTTTTGTTCCATCTTTCTCAACGACTTCTCCAATGATCCGGTGTGAGATCAGGATGTCGTCTCTTTGAAACTGAATTACCGTCCCAACACTCATTTTCATCCGGTCCACCCCCTTATCTACTAGGATCACATCTCCTGGATAAATCATCGGAATCATGCTGCCTGTGGCGATCACTGACGGATAAACCGGAAATACCCCCACTGTAAACCAGATAATGGTGATGGAAATCAGTGTGGTTACCATCCACCCCAGAAGGCCCTCCTCACTCTTGAATCGGTGTTTTCGAATCCTGTTCTCCTGCAGATAAATTCTCTCCAACGCACTAAAAAGGAACACAGGGGTTAGGATGCCGATGAGCGCAGCGGTAATCCATTTCAAATTGGGTAGAACCGGAGAAAACCAATGGAAAAAGTCAAGCACTCCCATAAAAATGATCGCTGGAAGCGGTCCACCATAAAAAGCAAAGCATGTTGCTAATAGATTTTTGGTAAACTGCGGTGCAAAATACTGTGCCACAAATTGAACAAGTTCCTGGATATTTTTCAGTTCGGTATACTTAGAGATCGGAAAAACGATCACTGTCATCAGCAAGGCGACTGCAACCAATACCTTATAGTTTTGCTTCCGTGTCCAGCTATTTACCAATACGTGTCTCGTTAGTTCCCGACCTGCCAATGCCGCACAAACCGTGAAAAAGTTAATGAGGATACCCAGAAAAGAGTTGCTATAGGGGCTTTTCCCGAATCCATCTAAAAATCCGGCCAGCACTTGGACGGTGATCATGATGATGGCAAAGTTGATCGCCCATAAACAAAGAGATTTTCGCAATCGGAGCTTTCCTGCCGCCCGGACCACAGGAAACCACCAGATTATTAATCCAACCCCGATCCACATCAAAGGTTGAAACACATTTTGATAGAGGTTTTGTCCCGTGACGGATTTCACCAACGCGTTGTCAGAAAGATAGATAAAAAAAACGAGGCCTACTAATAGAATTAGTCGGCGCTTAAACAGAGTTTGTTTAATTATCTGTAATTTCATTGCATTTTTTCCCTAATTACCTGTTTCCGTTAGAATCTCTTCGCTTCCGGGTTCTTCCGTCCCTGGATTATCTGTCCCAGGATCATCCGTCCCTGGATCATCTGTTCCTGAACCCCTCATTAATGGTTTGACTGCATCTAAATCTTCGGGATCTTCCTCCGACTGCGTGACACTGATATTCCCCTTGATAACCAAATCCTTTTGCCAGTACCCATAGCCTCCGGACGTAAGCAGACATCCAGCCAACAAACAAATGGCTACAACGATTACTTTTTCTTTCATTTCTATGGCCTCCACTCCTGATAATCTAATTTTTGACCCATTGTTCATACGGAATTCTTATTTCGAATTGAACATTCTCTTCGCCAACCTCAACGGCCAGCTTCCCTGTCCCGGTGCCGTTCTGTTTAAGCAAATATGTTCCGTCACCCAGCGCAGTGACCTGTTCACCTTCAAAAGATAACGTGTTGTCTATACCGCCTGAACTTGGCGTATCAGGGCTGAATCTCACCGGAAGTTGACCCTGATTGACAATCGTGTATTCCACGCTTCCGAGATACCCCGGATCCACCGTTCCTTCAATGGATAGCGTCGTTCTTTCCGGGTCATAAGTTACCTGCAAGTTCCCGTTTCCGCTCTCGTTTGTCACCAGATTTGCAGCTTCCTGATCACTGAACACAACATCCAATCCATCCGTTGAGATATTCCCGCTCACACCCAGTCCATTTGTCCAATAGGCATAACTTATGCCGGATAAACCCAGTGTAAATATGCACGTAATAAAGAGTATTCCTTTCCCCAATTGATTCTTTTTCTTTGCTTGCATTGGCATTCTTCCTTTCTCCTTTCTCTTACCTGCTATTCCCGAGCCCATGATCCCTGGCATATAATGCTGCCTGGGTCCTGTCAGCCAGCTCTAGTTTTGCCAGGATCTGGCTTACATGCTTCTTTACTGTAAATTCAGTGATGACCAGCTTTTTCGCAATCTCTTTATTACTAAGTCCTTCACTCAATGTGATGAGTACGTCGCGTTCCCGTGAGGTCAGCTGCTGCATGCTGTTACTCGTTTCTTTTTTCATCATAAATTCAATCACCAGCGGATCATAGAACTTCCTACCGCGATAGATCAAGCGGATCGCCGATATCAGTTCTTCCGGAAAAGCTTCCTTCAGAATATAACCGTCTGCGCCAATCTGATCTGCTGTTTGAAAATCGTCCTGGCTAACTGAAGATGTCAGCACAATATACTTACACGTTGATACCTTTTCTTTGCAGGTTTTTATCACATCCAACCCCGAAGAACCCGAAAGCATTAAATCCACCAGGACAATGTCCGGAAACACAGAGCAAATCAGGTCAACGGCTTCTCCCGCATTTGATGCCTTTCCAACAATGGTCATGTCCGTTTCGGTTGAGAGAACGGCCTCCAATCCCTGTCGAACTAAGGGATGATCATCCACAATCACGATCTTCATGCCACGCCTCCTTTCTGTTCCGTAACGAAATTGGCAATTTGGTAGATCGGGAATTCAAACCGGAGTGTCGTTCCGTGCTCGGGTTCACTTTGAATAGCAAATGAACCGCAATAGGTTTGAGCGATGGCTTTCATATTATGAAGTCCCAAGCCCTTATTGTTTTTATCACACTGTACGTCTTCGTAATTGAAGCCAATTCCATTGTCCTGGATCATCAGTTCACACGTATGCTGATCAATCTTTACCTGCATCTTCAATTCGTCACATTGTCCATGCCACACGGCATTCCCGCAACCTTCGCGGATAATGCGAAACATCGCATGCTTTAACGGATATGTAATTTGCTCTTCCTCACCATGAAAATCAACATGAACATGAATTTCATTCAGTGTTGAGAAATCACTCAGATAATTTCGGATGCTCGTTTCAAATACTTTTTCGCCCCTTTTGCGCGGACTGAGCCCATAAATTGAAGCCCTCAGTTCTGTACTGACATTTTTGGCAGACTGCTCGAGTATTTTTAGTTTTCGTTCAATTTGATCTCGGCTCAAATTGGACCAGTTGCCGCCCAGCGCATGGAGTCCATATACAATGCTGAAAAGAATTTGGGATACGTTGTCATGGATTTCATTGCCGATCCGATTTTGTTCTTCGAGAATCAGCAGTTGTGAAGACATGGCTTCGAAGTGATTTCGTTCCAGGATCATTGTGATAATATCCGCCAAAAATTGAACCAGTTCCTTATCCATTTCCACTTTTATGCTTGCTGCCAGGGAAAATCCCAATATTCCGTAAAGTCTGGAGGCAGATTGCAGCGGAATCAGGTCATTGACCGCGTAAAATATGTGGTTTCTCAGTATTTCATCAACGTTTACTCCATCATTTTCCCATGATTGTGCTTGAAAAAACTGATACAGAATTTCTCTTTCCGCTTCGGAAATATTCGCCGTAACCATACTTGCCGGCACATCCTTACAGGGTACAAGAAAGATGAAAGATGCACGGGACCCGATGATCTCATTGGCAAGCTTGAGCATATTTTCCAGGACATTCCGATTGTCTTCCCTTGCTGAATAAGCTTCGACGATTCGGTATAACGACATGATATGTTCTTTTTGGTTCTTTAAAGCCTCCGCCTGACGATCAAGATGCTGGACTAAAGCCAGCAACAAGCGTATGGCAATCGTAATTAGGATGAAAACCATGATTACATAGATTTTTTCTAAGATAAGCTCATTGAGCCGCAAATGATCGGGATTAAACAACATCTGGCTGGTGATGCTGCCGACGATCAGGTAAAAACAGAGATATACCCAATACGCGGCTCCCAGAAATGTACCCGCAATTAACACAGGGTTGATGGCATACCATATGAACGGACTGTCCAATCCGCCGGTCAGCGTCAGCAAAATGGCAATAACCAGTGTTTCGGCAATATTGACGCGCTGAGTATACGCTTTCGAATGACTCTTCAAGTAGAGATCATTGAGGCTGACTGTGATCACGAGTAAAGAAACAACAACCGCAATGGTGTATTTAAAAATGTTTTCCGGACTTTCCATGATGTAAATCAAAGAAGTCAGAAGCCAAGATATTAATCTGTACGCTGTGATCGCCTTGTGTTTTGCATTCACCACTTTTTTCACATCCACGTTAACATTTTTTCAAGTGTTTAGGCATAAAAAAGCACACTGCATCCAATGCAGTGTGCAGGGTTCACTACTCGCTCCATACAATACACAAGTAACCAAATCAGCACTGTACTTCATCACTTCACACTTTACAGAAATTTTACATATGTAAATTATTTGTAAATTTTGTCTCTTTCTTATTATGCAAGGAATTGGTATTTTTGGCAATCATAAAATTTCACCTTTATTCGACATATTCTTCCATCATTCAACATGCCGCTATCAAGTTCTACATCAGAAACAAATTAAAGTACCATGCAATTAATTCCTGACCAAAAAGAATGCAAAGGAGTATCCCGCAGACCAAAAATGGTCCATAAGGGATCGCCGTTTTCAAATTTCCTTTGCCAGTAGCAAGGATCAATACCCCACAGATACCGCCAATTATGGAGCCGACAAACATCGCCAGCAGCGTCAGCTTCCAGCCCAAGTAAAAGCCGACAGCGGCCATCAGCTTGATATCTCCACCGCCTATGCCGCCTCTCGAGAATATATAGATCAGCAGCAAACCCAATCCAGCTCCAAAGAAGCCAATCAGCCTCTCCAGCCTGGAGACATCCTGATTGAAGAAAGCAAACAAAATACCCAGAACCAGAATCAGGAGAACGCTCCAGTTCGGGATCAGCATGGTCTTAAAATCAATGAACGCAATGAGTAAAAGGACCGATCCAAGAATCAGAAAGCTCAATGTTTCCAAAGAGAAACCATATTTCCAGAGTACAGCGCAGTACAGCAGCGTATTCAGGATTTCCACGACCGGTTTAGATGGGAAATCTCTGTGCTCTTCTTCCATGTTTTTTCTAATTAATACTTTCAAAAATCTCCCGGCAACAAGCCCGACGATAAACAACCCCAAATAGGCCAGCCAAATATGTTCCATAAAAAACGTTTCCATCTCAAACACTCCTTTAACCTTTCTTCCCTCAAGAGTATCCAAATTCGCAGGATTTGTAAATATTAGTAATTTTTCTTTCTTTTTTATTTACACTATAATACAATAAATGAGAATAGCCAAAATATAAACAATAATTTTGCAACTGGAGAAAAAATATGCCGGAAACGATGCGGAAACTGGGACAGCTATTAGTTGAATCAGAGGTGATTACTGCCAAGCAGCTCGAAGATGCTTTGGAGATGCAGTCCAAAACCTCTAAAAAGCTGGGCGAGATCCTGATTGAAATGAAATCCATTACAGAGAAACAGCTACTCAGAGTACTGGAATTTCAATATCATATTCCATACTATGATCTAGGTGAAACTCCGATTGATCCTCTTGCTACGGGACTGATTACAGAAGGAATGGTCAGAAAGCATTCCTTGATACCGATCAAGAAAGAAAATAATGTGCTGATTGTTGCCATGGTCGATCCGCTGGATTTTTATGCCATTGATGATGTCAAACGGGCAACCCGGCTTGATGTCAAGCCAGCCATGGCTACCACGTCCGATATCCTGAATGCCATTGAACGCTACTACGGTAAAGAAAGCGCTGAAAAAGCAATTGAAGAACTTAAACAAACCTATGACCTTGTTGATTTTTCGGGAATTGACGATCAATTTGGCGATGAGGTGACGAATGCCCCTGTCGTAAGACTGGTTAATTCCGTGATTCAGCATGCCATCAAGACCAATGCCAGTGACATTCATATTGAACCGTCTGATGATGAGATGCGGATCCGGTACCGGATAGACGGAGAACTTCAGGAAGCCATGAAAACATCGAAAGCGGCCCACCAGGCCATTGTCACCAGAATTAAGATCATGGGGCAAATGGATATTGCTGAGAAGCGCCTGCCCCAGGACGGCAGGATTGAAGTCAGCATTGACGGCAATAACGTCGACCTCAGGCTTTCCATACTTCCGACTGTCCACGGAGAAAAGATTGTTATCCGCGTGCTTGGAATGAGAAACAGTACCTATACCAAATCTGAGCTGGGCTTTACTGCCGAAAATCTTGAGCTGTTTGACCGGATCATCAAAAGTCCAAATGGGATCATCCTTGTTTCCGGCCCCACCGGTTCCGGAAAAACGACGACACTTTACGCAGTCATGCGGGAATTGAATAAACCAACTGTCAATATCATCACCGTAGAAGACCCTGTTGAATACCGGATGGATGGGATTAATCAGGTCCAAGTCAATACCAAAGCCGGCCTGACTTTTGCCTCGGGACTGCGGTCGATTTTGCGTCAGGACCCCGACATTATCATGATTGGGGAGATCCGTGATTCTGAAACAGCCCAGATTGCAATTCGTTCAGCCATCACCGGCCATCTGGTCTTAAGCACTATCCATACCAACGACGCAGCTTCCTCGATCATCCGGCTTGTCGACATGGGAATTGAATCTTATCTTGTTTCTTCCGCTGTTGTCGGCCTGATGGCCCAGAGACTTGTCCGTAAGATCTGTCCAAAATGCAAAACTTCTTACCGGCCGGAACATTCGGAAATGATGCTGCTCAAACTGCGCGAACCCCAGCCCCTTTACAAAGGGACCGGATGTCCTGCCTGCAATTACACCGGTTATTCCGGACGAACCGCCATCCATGAAATCATTCCGATCAACAAGGATATCCGCGAGATGGTTAACCGGGGAGTAACTCCTGATCAAATAAGACATATTGCCGGCCGTTTCGGCTATATTTCCCTGCGTGATACCTGTACCCGTCTGGTTCTGGACGGAACCACCACCACGGAAGAATTATTAAAAGTAACCTATAGTATTGAATAGACCGATCAAATCTATTTATGTTGAGGAGTGTTTGTATGAATCTAAATATCAGGGACTTACTTTTAATGTCATTGGAACTGAAAGCTTCTGACCTCCACATCACAACCGGTCTTCCCCCAATGTTCAGAATCAATGGTATCTTGACTCCGATGGCAAACGCCAAGTATTTGTCTCCGTTGGACACTAAAGAGCTTGTCGACGAACTGATGGATGAACCCGTGAAAAACCGTTTGCAGCAAAAGGGAGAAGTTGACTTTTCCTATACGATCCCTGGTATCAGCCGTTTCAGGGTTAATGTCTACAGCCAGCGAAAAAGCCTGGCGGCCGCGATCAGGGTCATTGTTCCGGATATTCCAAGCATTAACGAGCTGGGACTGCCTGATATCCTGAAAGACCTCGCGATGAAACCCAGAGGTCTGATCCTGGTCACGGGTCCGACCGGTTCCGGTAAATCCACTACCCTTGCTGCCATGGTGCGCCATATGAATACACACCGCAACAGTCATGTCATTACCATCGAAGACCCGATCGAATATTTGCATGCCCATAATCAATGTATGATAAACCAGCGTGAGATTGGTGACGATACCCATGCCTTTGCAGATGCTTTACGGTCTGCACTGCGTGAAGACCCCGATGTTATCTTGGTCGGTGAAATGCGCGACCTTGAGACGATCAACACGGCCCTGATGGCTTCAGAAACAGGCCACCTGGTCTTGTCCACCCTCCATACTTCATCCGCAGCGACTACCATTGACCGGATCATCGATGTCTTTCCGCCGAATCAGCTGCAGCAAATTAAAGTTCAGTTGGCATCTGTTCTTCAGGGCATTATCTGCCAGCAGCTGCTGCCTACTATGGATGGTACCGGACGTGTTGCAGCGATGGAAGCTCTCATCGTCAATGACGCTGTCCGGAATATGATTCGCGAAGGCAAGACCCACCAGATTGACACGGTTATTCAGACCGGCATCAAAGCCGGTATGGCCCCAATGGATTATTCCCTGGCCAATCTGGTTAAGCGGAAGATGGTAACGCTTGAGGAAGCAAAATCGAGATGCGTGAATTCTGAACTGTTCTCGAAGTATCTTGATCAGCCGTATATTTTTTAAACTATTAGCCGTATTCTAATTTGCGAATCTAGGGTTTACGTCATGTGCCCTAACCGCTCTTCGGCTATTGTGCCCTCCATGCACAAAAAGCCGCGCTTCGCATCGTGCTTCGCTTGGCCGCGGATAGACTACATGACGTTATATTTTGCGTATAAGACATCATATAAGAATAAGAACACCCTATTCGGAGCATCAAAAATGTCTTCGGACAGGGCGTTCTTTTTGATTTGACAGTGATAATCTTCTATCAATGGTGTCTTCTGATTTTAGTAATAATCTTTGATTTAATTAGTAGATCATTTCTTTAAAGCGGGATATCGCATGCTTGAATTTCACCGGCCAGATCTCTTCGCCCCTGCGGAGCAGTTCACTCATCAGCTCCGCAACATATAGCTTACCAACTCCAGTAAGATTTAAAACCAGAATATCTGAACTTTTTTCTTCAATGATAACATCTCTGGCCTCAATATCGGTCTTCCTGTGGATCAAGCGAAGTTCTTCCCCTTTCTGCAGGGTTTCCAGCTCCATTTCCAGTGTTGATTTTTCCATCAGCCAGGAATATTCGGCCATCTCTTTCAGATTTAAAATGCCGAATTGTCCAAAATCAAGGACCATGATCTGATCATCATGGTAGAGACCAATATGTTTCAGCTCCTGATAATACCTGCTGAAAATCAGATATTTCCGGTTATCTGAGCCAAAGAAATCTTCCATCATGTCCAGGAAAATCCATTGGCGGTATTTCGCAATCAAATCAGTACCGATGTCTGCCCAGATCCAGGACTTCTCATCCTCAGGCAGGCCAAATTTCTGGAGCAGTTTCCGATTGATGGACCTGGAAGGAGCCTGCGTCCAGGGCTGATCAAGATAATTAATGACCACAGGCAATAAATCCTGTTCGGAATCAGCATCAATCATTTCTAAAAAATAATCCTCATTTAAGAGGAATCTTTTTTCATTTCCATCCTGAAAAAATCTGCGGATCACCGCTTTGCAAAAAGGGCTCCCTGTAATCAACCTGTATCTCGTGATCATCGGAGAAACCATTTCTTCATTTTGATGAATCAGATTCACCGCAGCTTCAATAATATCCTTTTCCTGGTCAAACAACTCATGCAGGAGCTCGTCACTGCAATCCCTGGAATCTTCTGCAAGCCTTGCTGCCTCTCTCATTTCCGGAAGCTCATAAAAATACTGAGTGAGCGCCCGGATCAAGCCAATCAGCCTTGGACTCATCCGCAGTTTAAGAATCTGAAGGATCACGGACTTCATTTCCGGCCTGTCATCCTGTATCAAAGCGACAAGACAATCCTCAAGGTCCCTTTTACCCAGGGAAAAAGCATAGCTCTCCAGAGAACCCTGAAATCTGCTGAAATTGTCTTTAAATGTTCCAGGCTCCGGATTCCGGCTGACCCGCTCCGCAAACTCGCGAGGCAGTAAAATGGTCTCACGCAGAATATCCATTGTGCTGTTTAATCGCTCCGGGGTAAATCGCTGCATACTATACTCCTGTTTACTGCTTGGTTCCTGTTTTTAAGGCGCTCTGCAGCGCTTCTGCAGAATCTCTGATACTTTCAAGGATGGTGGCCAGTCTCAGGGTTACTTCTCCGAGACCCTTGTCAAAATCTGCAAAGGTTCCGTTGATCCCGCCCTGAATCCGCTCATTAAATTCCTTTACGGACAGCCTGAGATTTGCAGACAGATCGGCCACGTCAATATTAATTTCTTTGGCGTAGAGACCGATACTGCGGGAATTCTCGTCCATATTTTCAACCAGTTCCTTAATCCCTTTATCAAAGAATTCCAGTGCTCCGGAAGAGTTGTTCGTAATTTTGCTGATGATCTCGGCCGTTTCTGACGAGAAAGATGCCATTGTCTTCTGAATGCTGAAATCGAGCTCATCCAGGGTCTTTGAAGACTGCTCCGCGATCCGGGTGAAGTAGTCGTCATACAGATCTTTCATTTCTGCAGTCCTGACTGCCAGCTTCTCCACAATTTCCATGCTTTCACCCATGGCTGCCCGCATACTTACTGCCAGATTTTCGCCCATGGAATCAATAGATTTATCCATCCTGCTAAGCAAATCGCCATAAAGATCAGAAGCCTGACGGCCTGCCTTTTCCAGCATATTTTTGCCTTCGAGCGATACCTCCGTAGCCATATCAGCTAGTTTTTCCGTTGTCTGCAGGTTGGAGGCCATGATTCTGTTGCTGTAATCCGACAGACGTTCATCGGTTGTCGCCATCAGCCGACTGAGCCTTTCATCCAGTTCATAACCATATTTTTCACGGGACTCTTCCATTTTGGTGCTGACTTCTGTGTATCCTTCAACCGCCCTGACAATATCTCCGGAGATTTGCAGACTGGAACTTTCCAGCTTGGTTGCCACATCACTGAACAGCCGGGAAGCGCGTTCGTTGATCTGTTCCAATAAATTGCTGCTGGATAGTGAGAAACCCTCCGCGACTGCCGTCAATTTTTGAGCTGTCAGCGTATGGGACCCCATGATATTCTCCGTGTAGCCCGCCAACCTTTCATCCGTTGCCTTGATTAATTGACCGAGCCTGTTATCCAGTTCTTCGCTGTATCTTTCTCGGGACGCTTCCATTCTGTTGCTGACCTCCGCATATTCCGCAACAGCCCGAGCCAGGTATCCGGAAATCTGCATATTGGAATTATCCAGCTTGCCGGTAATCTCCGCAACCATCTGGGAAGCCTTCTCATTGATTTGCTCCAGCAGCAGACTGCTGGATTCAGAGATCTCCGTTACGGAAGAGGTCAGTTTATCCATTGCCAGCGCACTGGAGTTCAATATCCGGCTGCTGAAATCCGAAAGACGTAAATCTAGGCCCTCCACCATCTGCCCAATTCTTTGATCCGTCTGTTCACCGTGCAGTTTTCTTGATGCCTCGATCTCTGCAAAAATTTCCGCGTATTTTTCGACTGCGCCGGTCAGTGTTTCGGAAATCCTGGTGATGGATTGATCCATATGCCCCTGCAGTGTACCCGTCAACTCTGCAATCCCGTTCTGGACCGATTTCACTTGCGCCACATTCTCTTCGAGCAACTGCAGCGACTGCAGCGCCATGGCATCGGCTTTATCCATGCCTTGAACTGCATACGCCTTCATCTCAGCAGCAACTGCTTCTGCCGCCCTGACGCTGTCCAGAGAGGCCCGCAATGCCTCTGAAACCTGTGTCTGGACTTTACCGGCTTCATTCAATGCATCAAGAGACTGTACACAAAGTTTTTCCTGGGATTTTGCGTTTTGTTCGGTTGCTTCCTGGATCCTGCTCATACCTGATACAACGGTTTCCAGAACCCCGGTAATCTCCGTTGTCTTTTCCGCAAACGTATTCAGCCTGTCGGCCGTAACCGCAGTGACTTTTTCAGTAAAGGTCTGTGCCAGTTCTTTCATCCCGTTTTCCTGCCGGGTGATCAGCGCATCCGAAAGATCGCTCAACACGCCTGAAGTCTGCTTTAATACCGGCGTAATATTCTGTTCGATGGCTTCCCTGAACTTATCTCCAAGCATCGGTGCCATTGTCTCTGTCTCAAAGGTATCCAGTCTGTTTTCCAGCCGCTGCACCGCCTCCTGGAAAGCCAGGGTGTTTTGACGCTGGCTCTCGACTAAGAGACTGATTTCAGTAGGTTCGGAAATCGGATTCAGCCATCCGGAAAGCTTGTATTGATATTCCCATAGCCCTTTCCTGGTTCTCTCCAGTCTGGCTGCATCTGCCACTTTAAACAGAAAGACAATTACGGAGACCACTGCCAGCTCCAAAAGCAGGATGCCAAGGCTCCTGATGATGCCTTCCGGTGTCACCGTCCCGTCAAAACCCAGAAAATACAAGGAGGGATATAGCAGCGACCCGGCAATACCCAGAATAAAAAGAGTCAAACCTGCGCGCTCCATCATCTGCCGCCCGCACGGGATATTGATCATATTGTTTTCATTAAAGTAATACGATATGTCCGGACAGATCTCACCTTTAAGCCGATCTGCATATTCCCGGTGATATTCTCTCCAAAGCGTTTCTAAAACCGGGTTTCCTGTTTTAGAGGCCATATCCAGCAGCGTGTCCATTTTGCCCTTTTGATCAAACGGCAGCTTCTTATCCGCATTACTTATCTGTTTAAGGCCTTTGGCCAATCCACCAAGACGTACGATATCAAATTTTATGTAGAATATGAGTGCTATGAACAGCACCAGCAGCAATGTTCCGCTTAAGACCATTATATCTGTCTGCGTCATCAAAGTAATCATCTTTCGTATCCCCCTAGAGTTTCCATATCTATGGTTAATTATATTGCCCAAATCCTGCCAGGACAATAGATTTTTTTGATTGTAAAATAAATGTAAATTAATTGTATGTATTTTGTAAAATATGTAGAATGATGTCTAAAAAGAAAATCCACAGGTATAATTCAAACGTCTAGACCTTGAGGACGACCTCGAAAAGTTTATGATAATTAAAAAATGGAGGAAAAAGAAATGTTAAAGAAAATGTGTCTTCAAATGAAAAAGAAAAATAAAGGCTTCACGCTGATTGAGCTGATTGTGGTTATTGCGATTCTGGGAATTCTGGCAGCTGTGTTGATTCCAACATTTACTGGATTCCAGAAGAAAGCACAATCATCTCAGGCGTTAGTGGATGCTAAGCAGTTTGCTACAGCCATGGATTCCATAGCCGCTGAAAAAGGAAAAACAGCTGGTGCATTTACACAGACTGATGTAGAAAATATGGCGACAATGTCTTCTGCTTCTTTATGTACAGCATTTAGTGAAACCGCCGGCTCATTTACTATTACTACAACTAATGGCAATACCTTTACTGCTGGCCGAACTGGTTATGGTGTAAAGGTTGAGATCAAGTCCGGATTATAAAAAATTAAGTTTGTTTCTGCTGCTGGTAATAGTCCACATAGACTGTTACCAGCATTTTTTGTGTTAAGCTAAAGTTGATAACATAGTGCCAAACGCTTTTTCGAAAGTAGTATCATTTACTAATCTAAATCTTGGGAGATAAGTAATTTCCAGTAATGCTAGAAGCGGAATGTCTAAGATTCGATATAAATAAAATAAGCATATGCGATTACCTCTGATAGCTCATTGTAACAGACTCTTCACCCGGTAAGGTTCTCACCTATGCTTTTCTACTTTCTGTTTTTTTCAGCATTATTAAATATTAAAACTCAATCTAAAGATAACTCAAGATACTTCGAAATAAGAATACAAATTTCTATTCCTTAGTTATATTCTCCCGCAATATCTCCACACTCCGCTCCTTCACCCTACTAACCTGCCGCTGGGAGATTCCTAGCTGCGAAGCAACCTGCTGCTGCGTCATATCTTTAATAAAAATCATTTGAATTACTTTCTGCTGGATATCTGTAAGCTTTTTTAGCGCATGGTAAAGCGTAAGCTTATCCTCAATCGGGAGTTGAAAGGTCTCGTAGGCTGTACTATGAATCCTAGAAGCGTCGATGTCATCAAAACTTACAAATCCCGCCCGCATGACTTCTATGACGCTTTCTTCCTTAATTTTCAGCTTTTCGGCGATGTATTCGGTACCAGGTACATCGCCGTTTTCTTTTATATATTTCAGGACTTCCTGATCCACCTTGGACTGAAGCTCAACAACGCAGCCCGGGCGGTAGAAAGATGCTTCTTTGCGCGCCAGATGACGAACCTCCCCCATGATACAGTGAGAAGCATAAGTCACAAAGCTAGTCTCCCTATCGGGGTCAAAATTACGCAAAGCTTTCAGCAAACCCAGACTACCAGCCTGAAAAAGATCGTCCTCGCAGCAGCCTCCGCCGTAGAGCCTTGCAAAATATTTGATCAATCCCTTGCCGGCTCCAAGCACCTTTTCTGCTGATTCTTTATCTTTATGCTGATAGTAGTAGGCTGCTGCTTCATTGATCGTTTGATTCACTTGTCCGGTTTCTTCCATACTACACTCTCCATAGGATATGATCATTCAGACTATTTACTTTACTAAAATCAACTAAGCAGGCTGCCCTACAAAGAAGACGGCAAGGAATACGAGAAACCGATACAGGATCCTGAGGCGGTCGGAAACGTGCTTTTATGATAATTCAGCAGAATGACTTCGGTGGTGACGTCATAATTGACATCATCTTTATCGCCAATCGTAAAAATAATCGAATTTGATTTTCCGGTGTTCGTAAAAGAGATTTTAAATTTTTGGGTATTGTCAACTCCAGCCGCAGTGGCACTCGTTCCATTGTTATTGTAGTGGAAGAAACCTGAAGCATCCAGGTAAATATCGTTTCTGCCGGTGGCAGCAGTAGGCGTACTCGTCAGGAAGGTAAATGAATTGGCATAGCGCAGCTGCTTGCTGATAAAATCGGCAGCCATGCGCACCTGGTATTGCTTATCGGCATTTACTTGTCCCTTGTGGAGAGCGGTTGTTCCGAATGTGATCATCGGGTAAATGATCGCTACGACCAAAGCCATGATTGCAGTGACAGCCATCACTTCAAGCAAGGTAAAGCCCTTGCTCTTTTTTTGTGTTTTTATGCTGAATTTCATGGGCTCCCCTCCTAGTCTAAATTCTGTTATTTTCCGGGCTTGAAGTAGTCAATCGAGACTTCTTTTCCGTTCACTGTGGCACTCTGGGCAGGCATCACCGTCCCGCTGGCCGAAATTGTCGTTGCATCAGGCATCGTGATTGTGACCGTGGAAGGCACTGCATTCACTGTATTGAGGTCAGCCTCCACCTGGGACTGGGCAGTATATGCCGCGTCGCTGCGGTCTCTGGCCAGGGCAATGACCTGTATCCCCATTGTAAAAACTGTCAGAAGGGATACGCCAATGATGCCAATGATCCCCAGAGCGACAATGATCTCAATCAGCGTAAACCCTTTTGCTTTTTTTCTAAGCATTCAGGTATCCCTCCTTAATAGCACCTTATTTCGAACATTTATGATTCCTTATTTAAGCCAGACATCGCGTTGGTACGTATCAATTCCAACAACCTTGTTCTCGTCTATCTCTGAATCATCTGTTAATGTTACATGACTGTTTGAAGTATCATCATAGGATCCTATTATCATTTTTCCTAAAAAAGTGCCATTACCGCCACCAGTAATATTGAATTCAGCATTTGGTGCATAAATACTAATATGCGTATACGAAAAATTACCACTAGACTCAGCTAATTGACTAGTGCCGTTATAATACAAATATAAAGTATTACCATCAGGTACGTTAACTGTTTTTCCCAAAGTAAAATCAGGGCTTGTTATTAGTAATTGTAATTCACCCCCCCCGTCCGCAGGCCATTCGATATATTCCATGGCGTCAGATAAATTTGTTACAGCCGTTGCAAGTACTTTGTTACTTTGGTCACTTGGGTTCGATGTAACTACATACGGTGTTATTACAGTCTTACCCTTTACTTTTTTTTCTGTTCCTAAAAACACTTCATTATTTTCTGTTGGAAATAAGGTAGCCTTAGTATCAGGAAATATTATCTTTGAAGTTAGTTTTTGTGGATTTCCAGACATAGCATCCGCGATCGTCATTTCAGCATCACTAGTATCCGGGCCCAGAATAACATCTCCATTTATTGGATTTTTCCCAAAAGTAATACTGTCGCTATTCGTCCCCACATCACCGGTTACTGTTATATTCTTACCAAAACACATACCATCATCCGCAAATACAGCCATATCTAAAGCTATCTTAACTGCCTGTTTTAGTGTCAAATAGACCGTGACCGGAAGATTCCCGGCATCGGCTGTACCTTGTGATTCAATCAACAGGTCCCCGCTGTATGGGCCGCTATTGATATTACTGACCTGTACCGCAAAAGTATTGCTTCCGACTGTTCCTGTTCCCGGATTGGACGAGGTCTTTGTAATAAGATTACTGACGATTGTCGCAATATTACTATTGCTGCTGTTATCAATAATATAGGAAGCCATCGCATCCGCTCCGGAACGGGCGGCATAGTAAGCTCGTTTGTTCTCAACTTGGTTCGCAACCATCTTGCTCTCCCCATAAGCAATACTCAGGATCGCGGTCCCCAGCAGCGACAGCACAACCAGTAAAATCATGGTAAGCACTAATGCATAACCCTCCGATTTTTTCTTCACAAGACTCCCCTCCTTGTATCCATAGAATTGGAAGAAAGAAATCGTTCTTAACCTTAATTAAAAGGATCCGACTTCCCGTAACTGCCTTTTATCGTCCAAGCGTTGAATGAATCCTCGCCGTTATCGACTTTTTCCACCGCATAGAAAGATACGGTCAGTGTGAATTTCAGTCCTGTTTCCTCTTCCTTGGCCTCGACAGCCTCCAACGCAATCGTCCTGTTTAGTTTTTCCAGGCTGCTGACGACTGTCCGGTACTGGGCGTAGCTTCCTGTAAACTCAATTGTTGTAGGTAACCGCAGCACCGCATCGGCAGGTAAAGTCTTTTCTTCACCGGTGGTGGCGGTACTCTGGGAAGTACCCGTAGCAGAAGGTATCTCTTTTGCCGGCTGGTCACTATAAGCCTGGTTAATGGTATCCGCTTCTTGCTGCAAGGAATAAGCCGGAAGCAGATAACGGTTGTCCGCCGGCATCACGACCCCACTAACTTCGGGATCAGAAAACTCAAGATTCGTCAACGTCGCGCCGCTTCCCTTCACGATTTTTTCCACGAGCAGCACGTACTGCTCCTTATACGGGTAGACGCCAGGGAAGAAGGATTCAGAAGCCTCCATTCCGTTTGCTAATTGCGTTTCATAAGCCTTGACGATGCTTTGTTCATTTTCCAGGTCGCTTTTGGCTGCGGCTACTTTTTGTTTCATGACTTCTTTATCGGCTGTTAAACTTTCAAGGCTGGCACTCATCGGAAGGTAAAGGACATAGTAGCTGATTGCGATGATAATCGCAACGCCGAGAACCATCAGAAGCTTTTTATCCCGCTCGGTGATTTTGGCATCGAGTGATAAATTCCCAATCTTTTTCCCCTGCAAGTTTGGTTTCTGCAGCTTCATTATTCAGCCACCTCCTTCAATTCGCACAGAACGGAAAATTCATAGGCGGCTGTTTCTGTACCACTTTGAATAAACTGTACCTGCACCCTGGAAAAAAGCTCTGTTGCTTCCAGGTTATGGGCCAACTCGGCCACTGTTGCCGACGCCGGTACAGTGCCCTGCAAAATCACTTGATAGTCTTTGATTTCCAGAGATTTCAGGCTGACTGCTGCCGGAATCGTCTTTTGAATTGTATTCAGGAATTCACTGCTGACTTTAGTGGCCAGCGTAATTTTTTGTTTAGCTTGATTTACTTGCGCCGTATAGGTGATTAAATTCTCGGTAGCTGCTTTCTTGGCCTGAATGTCTGTCAGCTTTGCTTTGTTTTCCGGAGCATTCAGAAAGGCCTCGCCTTTATTAATCGCGTAAGAACAATAGATCATTCTTGCTCCCACAATGCCGTAAAACAGTACAACAACAAGAATTACGCCGAGAATCGCTCCATAGGATCTTCTGATTTTTTTCTTCTGAGCCAGTTTCTGTTTTTCAAATGTTGAAAAAAAGTTAAAATCATTCATTTTAGTCACCTGCTCTCAAAGCCTGATCAGAGCAGCGGAGGCATTGACATAGTCTCCGGGTGCCTGTTCATGGTCAATATACTGAATGTTACTGATCATCTGAAGCCGGTCAACTTTCAAACCGAGCCCCTGAGACAGGTACTCTGGTATTCCTGTAAGACTGGCTCCTCCACCGATCAGGTAGATTTGGCTCAAATCCTTGGAGCCGCTCCTGTTCGCAAAAAACTGCATGACCTTTCGGATTTCTTCGAGCAATTCTCCGTAAAGGGGTTTCACAGCGGCTAGTGCTTCCTCTTTCGTAAAAACTTTTCCTTGTTCTATGGGCCGAATCTCTTCAACCGTGTTCTCAGCTGCATCAGAAACAGGTTCTTCCATATTTTCGGTTAGACCTTTCTTTTTAATCACAAATGTATGGCCTTTCTTTTTTACGGTAAGGGATCTATTTTGTGTACTTTCAGCCGCCTTTGCTTCAGCAATGCGCTCTTGTTTATCTGAAAGAAACTCCAGTTTCTTTTCTTCAGCCTTCTCTTCGGATAAAGCAAATAGGCCTGCAAGCAGGCGGTCCACCGCTCTTCCGCCGAAACTGATAGAGCGGAAGAAATTCAAGCTGCCTTGAGAGATCAGATAGATCATTGTACCTGAATACCCAATATCTAAAATGATATAGTTGTTCGACAAATTGTTGTTAATCGCAGTCTGTTCGTTGAAAATTTTAGAAATAACATTCGCGTGAATGTCCAGGGCGAGTGGTTTCAGCTTAAGGCTATCAAGAAGGTCGTAATACGCATGCGCTATTTCCTTATTCATGACTGCTGCCCGTACCTTGACTTTTTTCATTCCGCTGGTCTCTGTCTCACCGATCTTGCGGTATTCGACCAGATCGGTATCCGTCATACCAAAAAATTGAATAATTTCATTCTTAATCATTGCTTCGAGTTCTTGCTCATTTCCTGAAGGAACCTCAAATTCACGAATAATCACGCTGTTAGAGTTAAACGTGATCAGGGCATCTTTAGTGGAAGTATTCAGAGAAGCAAGCACTTCCTGCATGGCTGAGGTCAGTACTTCTTTATTCGTAATCAAACCGTCGGAGAGCACGCCTTTCGGAAGCGCGATGCTGGCACTTCGCAGTATTCTGACAGTATTTCCTTCCGCCTGGCCAACAACAGCGTGAATATTTCTTGTTCCAAGATCAAAGGACAGATATGCAGCAGTCAAGTATATTCCCCCTCTAATGTAAAATTCACTTAAATATTCTGATAGGCGCCATACATCGCCGAAACAATCGACAGAACAATAAAGCCGATCACGACCGCCATCACAACGATCAAGGCCGGTTCAAACAGCGCCAGCATACGCTGAATTGCCACATCAGCTTCCTCGTCATAATAGGCAGACGTTCTTTCCAAAATACTCTCAAGTGAGCCGGATTCCTCGCCGATGCTGATCATGGAATAAATCATCGGCGGAAACACCCCGATCTTGCGGATGGACTGCGAGATCGTCGCTCCTTTGCTCATATCCTCTTTGGCAGCTAACAGACCGTCACTGACTACTTTATTCCCAAGCACTTTCGCGGTGATTTCTATACAGTTCAGCAAAGGAATCCCGCTGCTTAACAGCGTGGAAAGGGTACGGGCCATCCTGGCGGACATGATCTTGATAGAAGTCGACTTTACAACAGGTATTTTCAGTTTCATTCCATCCCATTTCAGTCTTCCGGAATCGGTCTTAATGTATTGTCTTGTTGCAAAAACGATCGCTGCAATCACAATAATTAAAATGTACCAATAAGACCTCATAAAGTTACTGATTCCCATAAGGATTCTGGTTGTCAGCGGCAGGGTTGTGCCGGTCGATTCAAACATGGCGGTAAACGTCGGCAGCACAAAAGTCATCAATATAATAACCACAATGATCATTACGCCGGTTAAGATGGCCGGGTATGTCATAGAAGAAATCATTTTTGTCCGAAGCTTTCGTTCCTTTTCAAAATGCTCGGTCATTTTAGCCAGTACGAGATCGAGTTTTCCACTGGCTTCTCCAGACTCAATCATATTAATCAGGATTTCAGGAAATGCCTGCCCCTGCTTGCGCATAGCTTCGGAAAGCATATCACCTTTTTGGACTGCTTCATAAACTCTGAGAACAACCGCTTTGAGCTTTTTGCTTTCCGTTTGCTGATAGATTACATCGAGTGCTTTGATGACTGTTACCCCGGCTGTTAATAGTGCATGAAACTGGTTGCAAAACACGACAAGGTCTTTGACTTTTAGCTTGATCGGCTTATCCTTGCTAATCGCTTTTTGCGCGCTTTGTTTCTTTTCACTGACTTCGATGCAAAAAAGCTGTCGCTCTTTGAGCTGGCGGTAAAAGTTCTGAATACTATCGGCTTCCAGAACGCCTGTCGATCTCTGGCCGGAAAAATCTTTAGCAACATACGAATATAGAGGCATATTTTCACTCCCTCTGCATATTTTACATTTAATTTACATTAATTTTACATAATTTTTACATTTATTCGCTTATCTTATATTTCATTTTTAGAAATGAAAATACATTTTAATTATACTACTAAATAGCATAAATTGTAATATTTTTCTCAAATTGTCATTGACAAAATCTTGACAAGTTTTATTTCTTTCTAATACTAATTATATTACTTCAAAACTTGAATCCCATCACCTAGTTTATTATGCACGTTCTATTTTACTTCTTCGTCCATCAACTCCGCGGGTGATGGGAATCGCTCCGCTTCACTAATTGGCCTCTGCCAATTCGCTCGCTATCACGCCGGGGTGGGAAAATGCTTCCATAGGTCGCATGCTCCATAAAAAAATCCTGCGCTGTGCGCAGGATTCTATTTTCTTTGGAGCGGGTGATGGGAATCGAACCCACGTAACCAGCTTGGAAGGCTGGCACTCTACCATTGAGTTACACCCGCATGTTTGGTAGCAGGGGGGGGATTTGAACCCTCGGATGAGCGGGTATGAACCGCTTGCCTTAGACCACTTGGCTACCCTGCCATGGCTCCCCGAGCTGGATTCGAACCAGCAACCTATCGGTTAACAGCCGATTGCTCTACCGTTGAGCTATCGAGGAATATGCTGGCGGAGAAGGAGGGATTTGAACCCTCGCAGCAGTTACCCACTCTAACGGTTTAGCAAACCGTCCTCTTCAGCCACTTGAGTACTTCTCCGTAAACTACTGATTGGTGCGGAAGGCGGGACTTGAACCCGCACGGTGTTAACCACACGCCCCTCAAACGTGCGCGTCTGCCAATTCCGCCACTCCCGCATAAAACTGGAGCCGTTAACCGGGATTGAACCGGTGACCTTATCCTTACCAAGGATACGCTCTACCTACTGAGCTATAACGGCGAATGCCTTTGAAAGATGGTGCGCTCGGAGGGATTCGAACCCCCGGCCTTCTGATTCGTAGTCAGACGCTCTATCCAGCTGAGCTACGAGCGCATATTTTTTTGGAGCGGGTGACGAGATTCGAACTCGCGACTTTCACCTTGGCAAGGTGACACTCTACCACTGAGTTACACCCGCATGATAGATGGTGAGCCATCCGCGGCTCGAACGCGGGACACCCTGATTAAAAGTCAGGTGCTCTACCGACTGAGCTAATGGCTCGGAAGTGATACCGTTCAAATGGTTAAATGGTGGTGGGCCATCAGGGGCTCGAACCCTGGACACCCTGATTAAGAGTCAGGTGCTCTACCAGCTGAGCTAATGACCCGTCTGGCTGGGGTGGCTGGATTCGAACCAACGTATGCCAGAGTCAAAGTCTGGTGCCTTACCGCTTGGCGACACCCCATCGGTTTCAGGATGAATTCAGAACCTGATGAATAATGGCGACCCCGATCGGATTTGAACCGACGATCTCCTGCGTGACAGGCAGGCGCTTTAAACCACTAAGCTACGGGGCCAATTCGATATTCGAGGCACGACGTTCGATATTCGAACCTTCGTATTCCTCTGCAGTAAGTTTCCCGATGTTCAGTTCGTACCTTCCGCTCTTCAAGCAATATCTTATATATGCTTTTTCAAACTTCGCGCCTCGAACTTCGAACTTCGAGTTTGGTGGGCGATGACAGGATCGAACTGCCGACATCCTGCTTGTAAGGCAGGCGCTCTCCCAGCTGAGCTAATCGCCCTTATCTGATGTTCAGGGAAAACCCCAAACGTCGGATTTGAAATGGTGACCCGTACGGGATTCGAACCCGTGTTACCGCCGTGAAAGGGCGGTGTCTTAGGCCGCTTGACCAACGGGCCAAAATTGCGAGAACATTTGATAGTATAGCTAAATGCGAAAACATTGTCAACCCGTTTAGGAAAAAAATGTTGGAAGTTATTGAACTTATTTCACTTCTTGAATAATTGGCAGAATGACCGGTTTTCTTTTCGTTTTTTCGTACAGATGCTTGCCTAGAACTTCTTTAATCTGATTTTTGAGTGTGACCCATTCAATGATACCGTTCTCGAGGCAGCGCTCAGTGGTCTGTCTGATTTTCTCTTTGGCCTCATCCAGCATCGATTCGGATTCTCGGACATAGACAAATCCCCTGGTCACGATATCGGGTCCGGCAACGATTTCATTGGTGGAGCGGCTCAGCGCAATAACTACAATTAAAATACCGTCCTGAGACAGCTGTTTGCGGTCGCGCAGCACAATATTGCCTACGTCCCCTACGCCCAATCCATCCACTAAAATTCTGCCGGATGGCACTTTCCCGGCAATACCTGCTCCATTTCTGGTGAACTCAATGACACTTCCATTTTCAGCAATAAAAATATTTTTGTGCGGAATGCCAAGTTGTTCGGCAATCTGGCCATGCTTAATCAGCATGCGATACTCACCGTGTACAGGGATAAAATACTGCGGTCTCACCATATTCAGCATCAACTTTAATTCTTCCTGACTGCCATGACCGGAAACATGGACGCCCGATGCTTGTTCGTGGATCACATTAGCGCCAAGTTTAAACAACTGATCGATGGTCCGGGCAACCGATTTCTCATTTCCGGGAATCGGACTGGCGGAAATAATCACGGTATCACCGGGCAGGATTTCGACCTGCTTATGATCGCTAGAAGCCATACGGGAAAGCGCCGACATCGGTTCTCCCTGGCTCCCTGTTGTAATAATACAGGCCTGATTCGGTGGCAGCTGAAGAACCTCTTCTACATCGACCAGCGTTCCTTCTGGAATGATCAGATAGCCATATTCAGCAGCGATTGAGGCGTAATTCTGCATGCTCCTGCCGACAATGGCAACCTTCCTGTTTGTTTTGAAAGCAGCGGTGATGACCTGCTGCACGCGATGGATATTCGAAGCAAAGCTGGCTAAAATGATCCTTTCCTTGGCGGTGCGGAATACATCGTCAAACATCTGACCGACCACTCTCTCCGACATCGTGAAACCAGGCCTTTCTACATTCGTGCTGTCGGACATTAGGCAGAGTACGCCTTTTTCACCCAATTCGGAGAATTTATAGATATCCAGGATCTCTGAGGTAACGGGAGTATGATCTAGTTTAAAATCTCCGGTATGAACGATCACACCAAGGGGTGTATGGATGGCCAGACTCACAGAATCAGGTATACTGTGGTTGACCCGGATAAAATCAATTTTAAAAACGCCAAGCTTGATACTCTCTCCAGGATTGACGACAGTCGATTTAAACCGGTTGACATTGCACTCCTTTAATTTGGCCTGGATCAGTCCCAAGGTAAGTTTTGGCGCAAATACAGGCGCGTCTATGTCCTTTAGAAGATACGGGAATGTCCCGATATGATCTTCATGGCCATGGGTCACCACAATCCCTAGCAACATGTCCTTGTTTTCAATGACATAGGAATAGTCAGGGATGACCAAATCAATTCCGGGCATGTCATCTTCAGGAAAAGCCATACCGGCGTCAATCATGATCATCTGGTTGTCATACTTTACCAGCGTCATGTTTTTTCCGATCTCACCCAACCCGCCTAAAGGGATAATTTGCAGTTTGTGTTCTTTTGGCAAAGGCAATACCTCCATTAATTTATATATATTTCACTTTATTAATTTCAATTGTAATCCTATTAATTTGTAAACCTAGAGAATACAATAAGATACCCCGAAGTACCTGAGCAGGATAAAAAAGACTAAAACAAAAAAACACAAACAAAAATAGAAACAGGCAAAAATACCTCTTGGTTTCTTTGATTCCATTATTCGGTTAGCCGTACAACACCATTGAATTTATTATAGTACTTGAATATCAGATATGCAAGCTGGGTGAACCGCTTCCAACATTATTGTTCCCCATTCGCGAATAAAACTAAAACTTCGGCATAGCCAAAGTTTTAAATTATTTATTATTTTTTTGATTTTATCTGAAAGCAATTTCTGAGATTAGACCTCTTCAGGCAGATTCCGGATATTCGTGAGCAATTCTTTTAAGAAAGCCTGTTCCGTCTGGGTCGGGCCAACGATGGGCAACCGGTAGCCTCCGGCTTTGATGCCGACTTCATTCAGCAGATACTTCACAGGCACTGGATTTGTTGCCACGAACATCCCTTTAAAAATCGGGAACAGTAGTAGATGCCATTTTAAAGCTTTCTCCATATCGCCGGCCTTAAACGCAGCAACCATTTTTTGCATCTGGGTACCGATCAGATGCGAAGCGACACTTACAATCCCTCTCCCGCCTAAAGACAGCATCGGCAAGGTCAGTGAATCATCGCCCGAATAAATCGCAAAGGTCGAAGGCAGTTCCTTTTTCAGTTCACTGACCTGATCCATCGATCCTGCTGCTTCTTTAATGCAGACAATATTTGGGGTTTCAGCTAGTTTGGCGACTGTAGAAGGAAGAAGATTGATGACTGTCCTTCCTGGTATGTTATAAAGCATCACAGGCCGGTCTGTAGCCGCTGCAATGGCTCTAAAATGCTCATAAAGACCTTCCTGAGAAGGTTTACTGTAATACGGAACTACTGCCATAATGCCATCGAGCTGATTTGAGACTTTCTCGGCAAGTTCAATACTTTCACGGGTCGAATAGGTACCCACGCCTGCAATGACTTTACACGTATCCCCAACCGCCTCTTTCACTGTCATAAAAAGCTTAAGCTTTTCTTCACCGGTCAGATTAGGGCTCTCACCGGTTGTTCCGGCTACGACGATCCCTTCTGTGCCGTTTTCAGCCAAATATCTGGCCAACACTGCGGCTGCAGGATAATCAATCTCCAGCTTATCGTTAAATGGTGTGACCATAGCGGTTAAAACGCTGCCAAACATTTCTCTTTCCTCCATAAACTATTTTATGCACTGCCAGGCTGTCAAATGCCAAGCTCAAATTTTTTGTGCAAAGACTGAACAGCCGGAACCATATGTTCCTTTCTGACAAGCACCCAGATCGTAGTATGGGAGTCAGCGGACTGAAGAATCTCAATGCCGCTCTCAGCAAGTGCTTCTGCCATATTGGCCATGACGCCGGGCACATCGGCAATCCCCCCGCCAACAAGCGCGATCTTAGCACATCCTGGTGCGGATTCAGGGTTGAAACCCAGATTCTTTAAAATATTGATGGCTTTCTTTGCCAGCTCATCACGAACGGTATACAGGACAGTTTCCGGCTGAACGCTGATGAAATCGACACTAATATCCGCTAAAGCCATCCCCTTAAATATTTTGGTGATCGCTTTGGGTTTATTTTCTTCTTCTTGAATGTGGATCTTGATCTGGGTGACATTCGGGGTATGTGCAATCCCGGTAATAATCCTGTCACCGATCATGTCCGAACCCTCCGCGAGGTCGGGCTGAACATTGGTGACCAGCGTTCCTGGAGCATCGGAAAACGTACATTTTACCCGCAGTGGGATATTCTTCTGCATCGCGATTTCCACGGCGCGCGGATGGATGACTTTAGCTCCCTGATGCGCCAGATGGCAGATATCATTATAGGTGATCACGTCAAGGATTTTGGCATCCTGGACGATTCGGGGGTCTGCAGTCATAATACCTTCGACGTCCGTATAAATATCGATTGCTTCAGCATTTAGTGCGACACCAATCGAACAGGCCGTCGTATCGCTTCCGCCTCTGCCCAGGGTTGTAATTTGTCCGTCTTCGGTCATACCCTGGAAGCCCGTAACGACAACAACTTTGCCTTCTTTCAGCTGTTCCAGGATATTTTCCGGTTCGATTTTGACAATTCTTGCATCGCCAAAACTGCTATTGGTGATAATGCCGGCCTGTCCACCCGTTAAAAGAATAGCTTCCAGCCCGAGGCCCTGCAGGGTGCTAACCATAATGCTGCCCGAAATGATTTCTCCACAGCTTAAGAGCAAGTCCATTTCTCTTTTGGGCACTTCGGAATAAATGTTTGAGACCATCTTAATCAGCGTATCAGTCGCATAGGGATCTCCCGAACGCCCGATTGCAGAAACAACAACTACAGGCGAATATCCTTGATTAATAGCCTCGGAAACCTTAGCCGCGACCTGCGCTCTTCTTTCCGGATTGGCCAGGGAAGTTCCGCCAAATTTTTGAACCAATATCCGCAAGATAATTTCTCCTTCCTCTACTTTCTTAACTTGTTCTGATTTTGCTTTCCTTACTATGATAACAGCAATTCTGCAATCTGGACCGCATTTGTCGCTGCACCTTTGCGAATCTGATCACCCGCAATCCAGAGATTAATCCCCTGATCAATGGTTTGATCTTCCCGGATTCTTCCGACCAGAACTTCATCCCTGTTCGAGCTATCGAGCGGCATCGGATAAATATCTTTCGCCGAATCGTCTTTTAAGATTACGCCGGGAGCCTGGGCAAGCGCAGCCTTGACCTGATCAATCGTGATTTTTTTCTCAGTCTCAATATTGATGGATTCACAGTGGGAACGAAAGACTGGAACACGGACACAGGTAGCCGTAATACGCATATCATCCCTGTGGAAGATTTTTTGGGTTTCCTTGACCATTTTCCATTCTTCCTTTGTATAGTCACCCTCCTGGAATACATCAATTCTGGGTATCAGGTTAAAGGCGATCTGATATGGAAAGGTATCGATATCCGTGATCTTTTCCCCGTTGCTCCACGACTTCACCTGTTCCTCCAGTTCAATAATCCCTTCTTTTCCCGCGCCTGAAACTGCCTGATACGTCGATACCACAATGCGCTTGATTGGCGAAAGAGTTTCGAGTGGTTTCAGTGCCACGACCATGATAATCGTGGAACAGTTCGGATTGGCAATAATCCCTTTATGCCATTTGACATCTTCGGGGTTGACTTCAGGCACAACCAGAGGAACATCCGGATTTAGCCGAAAAGCACTGCTGTTGTCAATAACGACTGCTCCGCTCTGGACTGCGGCCGGCACATACTCCGTACTGGCGGAACCACCCGCAAATAAGGCGATATCAATGCCTTGAAAGCTCTGATTCGTTGTTTCTTGTACTTCTATTTCTTTTCCCTGCCAGGAAATCCGTGATCCACTTGATCTTTTCGTCGCAAGCAAGCGAAGCTCATCCACCGGAAACTTCCGTTCTGCAAGAATTTTCAAAAATTCCTGACCAACGGCACCCGTTGCCCCGACAATTGCAATATTTGGCATTGAGATCCTCCTAAACATGAATATTCAATAATTCTGACAATTCACTTTCGACAACTAAGTATTAATATAGTATAAATCATTATTCTCTCATAGGATACTAAATATTTTGGCTACTCAGAAGAAGTAATTTCTACCAAGAGCGGTTCGATTTGCTTTCCCTGGCAGGCCATCAATATCGTGTCCGGTATTTTATTCATCTGGGCAACGAGAGAATTGGTTTTTTTGAGCGGGCTGTCCTGACCAAAAGGCACCAGATAGATATTCTTTGCTAAGAGTAAAGCTCCAATATTTTTAGCGTTAACCCCTAACCCGTCATTTGTAGATATAGCAATTACCACAGGTCCTAAGTTGCGCAAATGTGCTTTGGTAGCCATTAAGACGGGTGTATCGGTGATTCCGTTAGCGAGTTTGGCAAGTGTATTTCCGGTACAAGGCGCAATAACCATGCAATCAAAAAACTTGCCCGGCCCGATCGGTTCTGCTTCCGGAATAGTTCTGATCGGGTCTTTCCCTGTAATCTCTTTAAGTCTAGCTTTCCAGTACGCTGCTTCTCCGAATCTCGTATCCACTGTATTAACGGACTCCGAAACAATCGGCGTTATATCTGCTCCTTCTTCGACAAGCTGTCTGATCACCCCCATGACCTGGCCAAGGGTACAATGGGAACCGGTCAGCGCGAAACCGATGTGCAGCTTTTCAAATCTCATTTTTGGGCACCCCCCTCCGGACTGCAGCAGCAGGTGCAAGGTGCTCAAGAATCAGAGGTGGATAAAGCTTCGCCAGCATTTTTCCGGCAGTCTTTGGCGCAACAATACCTGGCAGGCCAGGGGCAAGCTGAGCCTTAATACCAAGCATCTGGGCATATTCAAAGTCAATACCTCCCGGAATAGAGGCAATATCAATAATGACGGTTTCCCGGGACATTTTGTTCAGCAGATCTCTGCCAAGAATCAGGGCTGGTACGGTATTGAAAACAATTTCCGCCCTGTTGATTTCCTTTTCAAGATCAGAAAAACCGATTGAACGTACTCCCATCTCTATAGCCCGGGCCTGGTCTGAGGGCTTACGTGCAACACACGTAACTCTTGCTCCCATTCCCTTCAGTAGATTCACCAGTGTCATGCCGCAGCGTCCAAGACCCAAAACAAAGCTTTCACTGCTGTGAATGGTGATCGTGGTGGCCTCCATTGCCATCTGAACCGCCCCCTCGGCTGAAGGTATCGAATTCAAAATGACCATTTCATTACGGTTTGCTATTTCCACGAGGTCTATGTTCATCTTTTCGGCTGCACTGATTAGGGCAGGACGGGCCCAGCCTATAAACAGCGGAACACTAGGCGGAATCGATTCCAGAACTTCATTATTTAAGATGATCGGAGAATTAGAATACTTTGCTTTGATCAGGCCCCGCTCATCTGTCCCAAACATAGGTAAGATAAGCGCATCTGCTTTAGCAATAATCTCGGTAAAAGATTTGGCATGCTCAATGCTGTCTCCAAGCGGAGACTTTTCCAGACCGAGCCCGATGATCTTCGCCCCACACTTTTGCAGCTCAGGGACAAGAAATATTTCTCTATCATCCCCGCCGATTACTGCCAGGCGAACTCCTTCAAGTACCGCATTCATGTTTATGCCTCCTTACTGGATAGTGTCCAGTTAACTACTATCCAGTATATGAGCAGCCGAGAAACGCGGTGCTTAAACTAATCCAGGAAATTCTCGAGTCCGACAACAAGTCCGGTCAAATTACATGCTTTACGAATGGCCAGCATCACCCCGGGCATGTAGGTTTCCCGTGTATATGCGTCATGACGGATCGTAAGTGTCTGTCCAAATCCTCCGAAAATGACTTCCTGATGGGCAATCAGTCCCGGTAAACGGACGGAATGGATGTGAATGCCATTCAGGTCTCCGCCCCGCGCACCGGGTATTTTTTCATATTCATTCGGATGTCCCTGGATGATCGGTTCCCGGATCTCAGAGATCATATCCGCGGTTTTCAAAGCAGTACCGGAAGGTGCATCCAGCTTCTGATCATGATGATATTCAATGATATCGACGTGATGAAAGTATTTTGCGGTTTCTTTTGCAAACTTCATCATCAGGATTGCGCCAAGCGCAAAATTTGGTGCTATAAAAACTCCGGTGCCGGCCTCTTTGGACAAATCTTCCAATTCGCTAATTTCATGGTCGTCCAGCCCAGTCGCTCCAATAACAGGAATAACCCCCGCCTTAATTGCAGTTTTGGCATTGGAAAACACCGATTGGGGATTCGTAAAATCAACGAGAATATCTACATGCAATTCTTTTAATTTTTCTATTTCCATCTGTCCGGAAATCTGTATGTCAAATGGTGGCTGTCCAAGGACTGATCCAATATCCTTCCCTTGATTCTGAATATCTGATACCCCTACAAGCTCCATATCCTTCTGCAGACGTATTGTCCTGACTGTTTCCATGCCCACTTTGCCACATGCTCCGGCAACAAATACGCGTATTTTGTTCAAATATACCCCTCCTGAATACGGTAACGCAAAACCCCGCGCCAGAAGCCTTTCGGGGTTTAATACTCTTCTTATTCTATTATATCAATAGAAACCTGTCAAATGACGGCCACGGATGGCCCAATGCCGCGATGCCATGGACGGTAAGGAGCGGTCCTACATATCGATATCTACGATAATCACTTCGCTGCCTACTTTTTTGATGGCTTTCCAGGGGACGACCACGTACCCGCTTTCTTTTTCACTGTTTTTATTAAAAAACCTTCCGTACCCCGCTCTTGAATCAATGATAATTGCCTCAATTTTTCCTTCGGGGCTAATTTTTATATCACTCTCGCCAATTGAACCGAGCTTCGCGCCATCATGAAGATTGATAATTTCTTTTCCTGACAGTTCACTTAAAAGCATATTACACACTCCTGCCCCGGAACGTTTCCCATAGTTTTTGACCATAGGGCTGCAGTATCGCAATGATCAGCGAAAAAACAGCCAGTGGTTTTATAAAATAAACTGATGAAGGATTCCAGATGTTTTCGGGTATCCCTAGAAAGGTCAGCAGCAGTTCCAAAGATATATAAATTCCGCCCGCAGTCCCGACCAGCTGGGTAATGGCTTTGGCCAAACGGTTAGGCGCCTCAGGAGACCTCCACATCATGACTTTTACTCTTGTTCTCAATGATACAGCAATCCCGAGTGCCAGCAGAACACTATATAGAATACTCATAAACACTTCAGGGCTTTCATTTGGAATCCCCCCTAAGCATATCTATGAGGGAAAAAACGGCATTATTCTTTCGTAAACGGGTAACGCTTTATTATCTTCCGTTGACGTGCTGAATACTGCTTTTGCAGTCAGAATCACAAACCTTTGATCTCTTTTCTGATAAGATACGTAAAAAGATAACGCTGGCCGGATTCTATCAGGATCGATGGACAGATAAAGAAAGGAAGATAATGATGAACAGAGCGAAACAAGGTTGGACAGTTACTTTGGCCGGAACAGGTATTAATTTAGCTCTTGGTGTCCTTTACACCTGGAGCGTCTTTGCAGCTGCTCTGATTGAGCAATTCCACTGGACTAAGACAGCGGCTTCTGTTCCGTATATGGTCGCCTGCGCAGTGTTTGCCTTGATGATGGTTCCCGGCGGATATCTTCAAGACCGGTACGGCCCCCGCTGGATTGCTGCCCTTGGCGGAATCATGGCAGGCAGTGGCTTAATCCTGAGCAGCTTTACGCACTCACTGACCATGCTGATCGTTACTTTCGGTTTAATTGCCGGGATGGGGATCGGGCTCGGATACTCGGCTGCGACACCTGCCGCAGTCAAATGGTTTCCCCCAGAAAAAAAAGGTCTGATCTCGGGTGTGGTTGTTGCCGGTTTTGGTTTAGCTTCTCTTTATATCGCACCATTAACCAATGCTTTGCTGAGAAGGTTTGACATAGAGAACACCTTCCGTATTGAAGGGATCCTATTCTTACTAATTATTGTTTTACTTGCCCAGCTGCTGACTGTTCCTTCCACTCTAAGCGGCCAATCTCGAAGTAGCACAGCTTCCCCTTCAGCTTCTACTGCCCCGACAGGAGGCCTGAACTGGCGGCAAATGCTTATAAGACGGGAATTCTATCTGCTTTGGGTGATGTATGCGGCAGGCGCCAGCGCCGGGCTGATGATCATCAGCCAGCTTTCTTCAATTGCCAAGACGCAGGCCGGCATTTCCTGGGGGTACGCGATGGTCGCTTTACTGGCCGTTTTCAATGCCTCCGGCAGGGTTATTGCCGGTTGGCTTTCCGATAAAATAGGGCGTTCCTGGTCGATGCGTATTTTCTTTTTGATACAGGCGCTCAACATGCTTGCTTTCAGCACTTACAATACTCCGGTATTAATTGCGTTAGGTGCAGCCATTGCAGGATTAGGCTACGGTTCTTTGCTTTCACTCTTCCCATCAGCAACCTATGACTATTTTGGTACAAAACATGCCGGAGTAAATTATGGTTTTGTCTTTACTGCCTGGGGTGTCGGCGGCGTCTTTGGCCCCCTGATGGCAGCTCAAATCGCGGATGCGATGAAAAGCTATTCACTTGCGTTTACCATTTCGTGTATCCTATGTTTGTTAGCAGTCTTTTTGACTTTCTTTTTGAAAAGGCCGAAAAGACTTGGACAATAAAATGAATCAGCTTAACTGACTTTCTATAAGCCAGTCGAGCCGAATCCGCCTTCCCCCCTGAGCGTGTCACCCAGATCTTCAACCTCTGTAAAAATGGCCCGGCAGACGGGCATAAACGCAATCTGGGCAATGCGGTCACCATTGCTGACGACAACGTCTTCTTTTCCAAGATTAATCATCAGCACTTTGATTTCACCCCGGAAGTCGGAATCAATGACACCGACTCCGTTGCTTAAAGCAAGACCTTTTTTATCTGCCAGGCCGCTGCGGGCGAACACAAAAGCTGCCACCTGCGGGCCTGGCAGTTCTATGGCTATTCCGGTAGGAACACGGACCCTTTCCCCTGGCCTCACAACCATGTCCTGGTCCAGAGAAGCAAATAGGTCTGCGCCTGCGGCTCCTGCCGTTGCATAAAAAGGTACATTGGATCTGTCCGCATCTCCGTCCGAAATCTTCTTTATCTTGACTCGAATCCTCTCTTCCAGCATCGTTCTCTTCTTCCTCCGCATTTTTTCTTTGCCTTTATGGCATCATGTTTCTGCAAAAGCTTCCTCAATAATCCTGTCAAAATCTGTATTATAATCCTTTTGTCCCAGCGTAAGGATGCTGATTTTTTCTTTCTGCCAGAGACGCTCCATCACTCTCTTGACATCGGCCGTGGTGACCTTTTCCAGTTTTTCAACTGCCTCTTCCGGTGTTTTTACTTCGCCAAAAGACAGCTCTGTTTTGCCGAGCCTGCTCATCCTGCTGCTAACAGATTCTAGTCCCAGATAAAGGTTGCCCTTGATCTGGGCTTTCGTTTTCATGAGTTCCTCTTCAGTTAATCCTTCTCTTTTTAATTTATTCAATTCATCGAGGATACATTTGATGACTTCATCCGTATTTCCAGGGCTCGTGCCTGCATACACCGCAAACAGACCGGTGTCGACATAGGTGGAGTGATAGGAATAGACAGAATACGCCAGACCTCTCTGTTCCCTGATTTCCTGAAAAAGGCGCGAACTAAGCCCTCCACCTAAAATGCTGTTGATCACATGCATCACATAGATATCCTCATGATCCTGTCCAAGCCCCGGCACCCCGACAATCAGGTGCATCTGCTCGGTATCTTTGCCAACCGCTTTTCTACAGGTCGTCCCCTGAGGGTTTTCCTTGATGGAATCTGTTCTTTGTCTCTGAAAATCACCGAACATGGCTAGCTGGCGGATGATATCCTCATGCTTGATTTTTCCGGCTACCGCAATGACGACCTGATCAGGTGTATAGTGCGTCTCTAGATAATGCCTGACCTTCTCACTGCTTAAATCATGAATGGTTTCTTCCATACCAAGGATCGGTTTGCCCAGCGGGTCTTTATGCCAGACATATTGGGAAAAGAGATCATGGATCAGCTCATCCGGAGAATCCTGATACATTTTGATTTCTTCAATGACAACATTTTTTTCTTTATCTATCTCCTTCGGATCAAAGAGAGAGTTAAAAAACATATCACTTAAGACATCAACCGCGAGAGAAATGTCCTCATCCAGCACTTTGGCGTAATAACAGGTAAGTTCCTTCGTTGTAAACGCATTGATCTGACCACCGACAGCTTCCAGAGACTCGGCTAGCTGACGGGCACTTCGTTTTTCGGTTCCTTTGAAAAACATATGTTCAATAAAATGTGAGATCCCTTCATACCCTGCCGTTTCGTTGCGGGACCCTGTTCCGACCCAAATCCCGATTGCCACGGAACGGACAAAATCTATCTCTTCGGTAATGATACGGACTCCGTTAGGCAATACGTGTTTTCGATGCAATGTTCTTCCCCCTTAAGCACATAGATAACGCTCTATTTAGTTTATCCTTTCTTAGCAAAGAAATCCAGTAAATCGTCCACAAAGATTCGGACTCTTCCGGGAAGATTGTCCGGGTTTTTCCCATCATGCTGTGCCAGGAGTGGTACTTCTTTAAGAAGCTTGTCCCCTGCATAAATTTGGTAATGACCTAGAATGTCTCCTTCTTTAATTGGATAGTCAATCTCCGTCCTTAAGTTTATCTGCATCTTAAGACTTTTAATCGTGTCTTTTTCAAGACAGAGCCGGATATCTTTGCTTAGAACCAGCGGAAGTTGCGTATTTGAAATCGCAAAGTTGCCTGCAACGTCCCCTTTTTTCCCTATTTCAATGATTCCGGTATAATCAAAGCCCCATTGCAGAAGTCTTTGGGCATCTCCGAAACGATCCGGTGCATTCAGTACAACGCAGATCAGTCTCCGCCCGTCTTTACTGGCTGACGCGACCAGGCATTTCCCTGCTGCATTGGTCGTTCCCGTTTTTACACCATCCGCCAAAGGATAATTCCACAGAAGTTTATTGGTGTTTTTGGCATTTTGAGACTTACGGGGCTCCTCAAAGTTAATGACTGAATATTTTTGGCTTACGATTTCGGCAAATTGAGAGGTATTCATCGCATATCTGGTGATAAGAGCCAGGTCATATGCCGTGGAATAATGATTTGGATCGGGCAGACCGTTTGGATTGATAAAATTTGTGTTATAAGCACCCAGCGAGACTGCTTTCTGATTCATTAGCCGGATAAACTCATCCTGACTTCCGGCGGTCTTTTCAGCAAGCGCGACACACGCATCATTACCGGAGCTTAAGAGCGCTCCTTCCAGTAATTCTCCAATCTTAATCTTGTCTCCCTTGTCCAGATAAATAGAGGATTCCCCAACATTGCCAGCTTTCTCACTGACCGTGGCTATCTCCTCCTGATCTGTCAATTCCAGAGCCAGGATTGCGGTCATAATCTTGGTAGTGCTAGCGGGCGGCCGCTGGGCATTTCCGTCTCTGTCATATAGCAGCTCTCCTGTTTCCGCGTCAAGCAGCACTGCCGAATGCGCTGTTACATATGGAAGCGTCCATTTTCCGCTTGATAAACTGGACGTCTCGATCGTCATTTCTCCGGACAACCTGGTATTTTGGGCATATAGAGGACTGCCTGCTGTCAGCATCATGGTCAGCAAACTCAGAATGATGCCCAAGAATCTTTTTTTCAATTGTACCACCCCTTCATTTTGCTCAAGGAGTAGTATTTCCTGTTAATCCAGTTGTTATTAATTTTTCTATCGTTACGAAACTAAAACCTTCATTTTTTAAACCGGCTAAGATATCGGGCAACGCCTTGACGGTATTCTCCTTTGGATGCATCAGGACAATAGCACCTTTTTTCTCCGGTTTTACGCCATATCGTATTTTAGGATCCAAAATTCTCTGGGCTATCAGTTCCGGCGTGCTCTCCAGCTTCCAGTCAATCGTGTCCAGCGTCCAGAGGATGGTCGTATAACCCAGCTCATCTGCTGCCTGAAGTCCGTTTTTCCCTTTTTCCCCATATGGAGGAGCATAGTATATTGTTTTGCACCCGGTCGCTTCTTTAATTATATTTTCCGTCTTGCTTAACTCTTCTTTATTTTGAACCACAGTCAGATTGTCTGGATGCGGATGGGAATAGCTGTGATTGCCAAGCAAATGTCCTTTTGCTGCAATCTGCTGAATAAGTTCGGGATGCTTGGCTGCCCATTTACCCGTCACAAAAAACGTTGCCTTGGCCTGATAGCGGTTGAGAATATCCAGTATTTCCGGGATATACTCTTCTCCCCAGTCGACATTAATGGTAAGCGCAATCATCTTTTGGTCCGTCTGGACCTGATCAACCAGAACGGGCAAATTAGGGTTGTCGACTCCGACGACTCGGGTTTGCATCAGGGTTAGACCGATAAAAACAACGAACAGGGTAATTGCTTTGAATTTAATCTTCGTCAGAGGAAAAAATGACATATGCATCCCCTCCCCTACATTAATATGACGATGAGAAGTAATACAGACGTCATTTTATATTGACTATTCAATACTTATTTAAGGCGGGTCTCCATAATACATAACCGCTTTCGGCTATTGTGCCATCCATGGCACAAAAAGCCGCGCTCCGCATCATGCTCCGCTTGACGCTGGCTATGCATTATGGAGACACTAATTTCAAGTACCATAACGTATTAGAGTAGGCCCAGAGGTTTTGGCGTGTTAGCGAGGATTCCTGTTTGTAGCTGCGGAAACGTGTGAGCGGAGTATCTGTGCAATGCTACACTGCCCAAGAATAGAAAAAAGACGCCTCAATTATATATGAGACGCCTTCTGTGAGCTGAGTTTAGTTAGCTCCATTAAAGCTCGCAAAAATTTTTTATTCTTTCCGGCCCTGGCTCTGTCCGAGAGCGTCTTTACGGGACAGGTTCAATCTGCCCTGCTTATCGATGCCGGTAGCCTTGACGATGATCTCGTCGCCAAGTTTGACGATATCTTCTACTTTGTTCACACGGTTCACATCGAGCTGGGAGATATGCACGAGACCGTCCTTACCCGGAAGTCCAAGCACCCCGGGAATCACTTCGACGAAGGCACCAAAATCCATGATCCGGACAACTTTACCCTTGTAAATTTTCCCAACCTCAATATCCTGCGTCAAAGCGCGGATGATTTCAGCTGCCTTGTCTCCGGCTTCACCATCCACTGCAGCGATAAATACCTGACCGTCGTCTTCAATATCGATTTTAACTTTGGTCTCTTCGACGATCTTCTTAATGATCTTGCCGCCTGGTCCGATGACATCCCTGATTTTGTCAGGGTGAATCGAGAACGTAATAATCCTCGGTGCATAGGGTGAAAGATTCGGTCTGGGCTGCGGCAAAACCTGCAGCATTTTGTCCAGGATGAACATCCTGCCGGCCTTGGCCTGAGCCAGAGCCTGTGTGAGGATCTCACGGTTGACGCCTTTGATCTTGATATCCATCTGCAGTGCTGTAATGCCCTCGGCAGTACCGGCTACTTTAAAGTCCATATCACCATCGTGGTCTTCTAAACCCTGAATATCGGTAAGAATCGCAAAATGGTCTTCTTCTTTAATCAATCCCATTGCAATCCCAGCTACCGGGGCCTTAATCGGAACCCCTGCATCCATTAGAGCGAGTGTGCTGCCGCAGACGGAAGCCATGGAGCTCGACCCGTTGGACTCCAATACTTCGGAAACCAGACGCAGCGTATACGGGAATTCACTTTCCGGAGGAATCATCGGCAGCAAGGCGCGTTCTGCCAAAGCGCCGTGACCAATCTCACGTCTGCCCGGTCCCCTGTTTGGACGGACTTCGCCGACACTAAAGGCCGGAAAATTATAATGGTGCATATAACGTTTAGAGTCTTCCAATCCCAAACCGTCAATAATCTGCTCATCACCGGCAGCTCCTAATGTCGCAACCGTGAGTACCTGTGTCTGTCCGCGCGTAAACAGACCGGTACCGTGTGTTCTCGGCAGACGTCCGACTTCAATCGTGATTGGTCTGATCTCATCCAGAGCACGGCCATCAGGCCTGATATGTTCGTGGGTAATCAGCTTACGGACAATTTTATGGGTCAGGTCATCCAATATTTTCGTAACTAATTTTAAATCCTCAGGAAATTCCTCGGCAAAAACTTCGAGCGCGTCTGCTTTGACCTTTTCAACAGCTTCCTGGCGGGCCAGTTTTTCTTCAATACGGATAGCCTGATCGAGCTTGTCATAACCCCAGGCCAGGACCTTGTCAGATATTTCCGCAGGGATCTCGACCGGAGTGACTTCTCTTTTGGCTTTGGCAAGTCCCACTTCCAGGGCTGCCCCCCTGTATCTCTCAATAAACTCTGCTATCTTTTTAATTTCTTCGTGCGCAAACATGATCGCTTCAAGCATCTGATCCTCAGGGACTTCCTTGGCTCCAGCCTCGACCATCATAATCGCATCTTTGGTTCCAGCAACAGTCAGATGCATTTTACTGATTTCCGCCTGAGCTACCGTTGGGTTAACGACAAACTCTCCGTCGACAAGTCCGACAACCACGGCGGCAATAGGACCCAGAAAAGGAATATCGGAAATCGTGAGCGCAGCCGAAACTGCGTTGATAGCCGTTACGTCCGGTGCACAGTCCTGATCGACGGACATGACCATCGCACTGATCTGTACATCGTTACGATAACCGTCCGGGAAAAGCGGACGGACCGGTCTGTCTATCAGTCTTGACGACAATATGGACCTCTCACTAGGTCTGCCTTCTCTTTTGATGAATCCACCGGGAATCTTTCCTACGGCATAAAAACGTTCTTCCAAATCAACAGTCAAAGGGAAAAAGTCGATCCCTTCCCGTGGTTTAGAACTGGTCGTTGCAAATGCAGATATGACTGTGTCTCCATATCTGGCATAAATTGCCCCTCCGGCTTGACGACCTATGATACCGGTTTCAAACGACAGGTTTCTGCCTCCAACCTGTAGCGAGCGTTCCAAGACTTCTTGAGTCACTTTGGAAACCTCCTTAAATACGCTTCTTTTATTCACAATTTTTTATTATCCGGAGTGTGTTCGACATATTATTTATTATTTCCTGCACCCGAACAAAAAAAACAATCCGGACAATTTTTCTTAAGATAAATACCCTAATACATAAATACAAAGAGCGCTGAACACGCTCCTGTAAATATCGACATATAAATTGAATGACCAAAATATTTTCGATGGTTTTTAGTGACGTAAGCCAAGTTCTGTTACTACTGTGCGGTAACGATTAAAATCGGATTTCTTGAGGTAGTTCAGCATTGCACGGCGTTGTCCAATCAATTTAAAAAGACCCCGGCGGGAATGATGATCTTTCTTATGGGTCTTGAAATGTTCTGTCAGCTCATTGATTCTCGTAGTGAGAAGAGCGATCTGAACCTCGGGTGAACCTGTGTCTCCTTCATGCTGCTGAAACTTCGCAATGATATCCTTCTTTTTCTCCGGTGTAAGCATTGGTTCTGCACCTCCATATTTTTTAAGCGCCTGCTGCCAAGTAAGACGGTGGAGATTCGTCGAACCCAGTCAGCGGTTATCCTTGTCATTTTAACTTATTCCATAAATTTTGTAAAGTTTTGTTTTTGCAGCTTTTGTTTTGCGGCTTTCATGTCTTTACCGAGTTGCTCCGTGATTTCCTTGACTCCATTAAATTTCTTCTCGGAACGCAATCTGGCCTGAATATCTATGAATAAGTCCTTCTGATATAAATCTCCGTGAAAATCAAAAAAATGAATCTCCGTGGTCTTCTCTAGGCCGGTTTTAAAGGTCGGTACAATCCCGATGTTCATCATCCCGCCGTAGATCCTGCCGTCAATTTTTGCAGTAACGACATACACACCATTTTTGGGGATTAGCAAGTCCTCATACGTCTCTATGTTGGCTGTCGGAAATCCAATATCCCTACCCCGCCCGTCACCGTGAACCACCGTTCCGATAATCGTAGGTGCGCGTCCCATCATCAACTTGGCTAGATCGATATCCCCGTTCAGAAGTGCACGTCTGATTTCGGTCGAAGAGATCACTCTGTCGTCAAGCATCTGGGCTTGGACAACACTTACCCCAAAATTGTAAGTTTCACCAAACTTTTCGAGGTCGCTAGGTTTTCCTTTGCCATGACAGCCAAAGGAGTAGTTGAAGCCAACAATAACATGAACGGCCCTGATCTTCAGCAGAATATTTTCAACGAATTCCTGCGGCGTTGTCTCGGCAAATCCCGGAGAGAAAGGCAATAAGAGCACTCTGTCTACGCCAAATTTTTCAAATAGCATGATTTTCTCATCCTTGCCGGTAATCAATTCCAGTTTTCTATCTGGATGAAGTACTTTCAGCGGATGGGGATCAAAAAGCAAAACTGAAAACAATGTCTTCAGTGAACGTGCTTTCTCTAAGCCGTGCTTCAACAGCTCCTGATGTCCTAGGTGTATACCGTCAAAATTCCCCAGAGCAAGCACAGTCGGCTCAAATTTGTATCCCGGAATCAGAGTGCAAACTTCCAAAAACCTTTACCCCCTAGTACCTTGTTGACCTTTGCTAACCCATGACCTTATTGGGGCATAAACATCCGTTTTCCCAATTCCCTATGCCAATAAAACGTCCCTCACAAAATACCTGAACAGGAAGCTGTTCCGCGTACACTTCAGCATCAACAAGATCCCCTCCGGTAGAAAGCCCGTTTCGGAAAGCGGCAAGCCGATAGGCCGGTATACTTGCCTTTGGCAGTGTGAGCCCCCATTCCGGGGCCAGGAGCATGTGTTCATCGCCGTCGGCAAGCGCCTGATCAATCTCTTCCAGTGTGTAGGTGGAATCCAGCGTAAACTTGCCTGCGCTTAATCTGAGCAAAAAGGACATATGTGCACCGCAACCCAGGGCAGCGCCAATATCGTGACATAAAGTGCGTATATACGTTCCTTTGGAGCATTCCACATCGAATAGAACTCTTGGAAACGTCTCTTCATGCCATTCCACCAGATCCAGCCGCTTGATCTCCACCTGTCTTTTTTCTCTTGCAACATCGATCCCCTGGCGGGCATATTCGTACAGACGCCTGCCATTTTTTCTGACAGCGGAATACATGGGCGGTTCCTGTTCAATGACACCAAGAAAATTCTCCAGTGTATTTGCAAATTGTTCTCGTGATACCATAGGCACAATCCTCGATCGTTCCTGTCCGAAAGCATCCTGCGTATCTGTCGTGATTCCGAGTGTAATCTCAGCTCTATAACTTTTTCCCTGGTCGCTGTGGTATTCTGCCAGCCGCGTTGCCTTGCCAAGGCAAATCGGAAGCACCCCGGCAGCACCGGGATCCAGCGTCCCAATATGGCCTGCCTTGCCGGCCTGTGTTTTCCGAAACAGCCACCTAACAACGTCTGTGGAAGTCATGCCAACAGGTTTTAAAACATTAATGATCCCGTCCAACGTTCAGGGCCTCCTCAAGTGCAGATACAATCATTTGCCTGGCTTGACCCATTGTTCCATTAATAGAACAGCCTGATGCCCGCCGGTGTCCGCCTCCGCCGAACCGGCTGGCAACTTGGTTTACATCAAGCCAGGTATTGGATCGGAAACTGACTTTGATTTCATCCGGGGCAATTTCTTTTAACAGCGCAGCAGCTTCCACCTTTTCGATATTGCGTGCATAGTTCACCAAGCCTTCACTTAAGCTCTCATCTGCACCTGTTTCTTCAAAGTCTTCTCTGGTCAGAACAATGACAGCCATCATTCCCTGCTGATGAAGTTCCAGGTTCGTCAGCGCTTTTTGCAGCAGTCTGGTCTGAGCCAAGCTTTTCTGTTCAAACAGTATATTGTTGATCTGAACAAGATCAAGGCCTGTTTTGAGCAATTCCGCAGCAATCCTGAAGCTTTCGACTGTGGTATTGCTGTAGCTGAACCTGCCTGTATCCGTAATAATCGCAGTATAGAGATTCTCTGCAATTTCCTTGGTCATGGAAACTCCCATTTCACCCAGCAGGTGAAAAATCATTTCACCTGTGGCGGCTGCGCCGGCATCAATCCAATTAACCGTACCGAAACCGTTATTGGAAATATGATGATCAATATTAATCACCGTTTTTCCCTGAAGAAACTCCGGGCAAAGAGTGCTATACGCTCTTTCCGCTTCAGCGCAGTCAATAAAAATAAGGGTTTCTGGAAACTCTTCCGGAGGCAGAACAGAACATATCTTGTCCACACCCGGAAGAAACTTCAAATTTACCGGCAGAAACCCAGGATTATAATAACATATTTTTTTGTTCAGACCTTCTAAGGCAATCCCCAAAGCAAGCATTGAACCTATGCAGTCCCCATCCGGGGATATATGCGTAAGCAGTGCAGCCTCGGAGATTGTATCCAATTTTTTGGCCAGTTCTGAGATCACCTTATTCGTCGTCTTGTCCATCGCTGGATTCACCTTTCGCGCCAACCTCACGAAGCAGCTTGGAAATATGGGCGCCATGTTCAATAGACTGATCATACTTGAAAGTGATCTCGGGAAAATAGCGCAGGCTGATGATTTTACCCAGTTCGCTGCGCAGATATCCGGATGCTTTATTTAAAACATCCAAACTGCTTTTCATTTCCTCTTCTGTTCCCAATACGCTGACGAATATTTTGGCATGCCGCAAATCGTCAGCAACCTCCACATCCGTGACGGTCACGAATCCGAGCCGCGGATCTTTGATATCCTCCCGGATCATCTGTGCCACTTCTGCTTTGATCGATTCTGCCAGGCGAAAAGCCCTGTGTTTAGCCATTCAGAAAACCTCCAATGCTAGTCTAGAGCTCTCTTTTAACTTCCTCCATCGTAAAGGCTTCCAAGATATCTCCTTCTTTAAGATCATTGAAGTTCTTTAAGCCAATCCCGCATTCGTATCCTTCCGCAACTTCCTTGGCATCATCTTTGAAACGTCTCAGAGATTCCAGGTCTCCCTCGTGGATGACAATTGCGTCTCTGATAACCCTGATCTTATCCGATCGATGAATCTTACCGTCGGTTATATAGCTGCCGGCAACAGTTCCAGCCTTTGGCACCTTGAAAATCTGGCGGACTTCCGCTTTACCCTGAATGACTTCCTTAAAATCAGGATCGAGCATACCTTCCATAGCGGCTTTGATATCATCAATCGCATCATAAATGACTCTGTACATTCTGATATCGACACCCTGGAGTTCTGCTGTCGATTTCGTATTGGAATCATGTCTGACATTAAAGCCAATGATGATCGCATTGGAAGCAGCAGCGAGCATCACATCGGATTCACTGATCGCACCCACTCCGCCGTGAATGATGTTTACCCGGACTTCCGAGGTCGTCAGCTTGGCCAGAGACTGTTTAATCGCTTCGACAGAACCCTGAACATCAGCTTTAATAATGATGTTCAAATCTTTGACTTCGCCTTCTTTGATCTTATCAAAAAGGTCATCGAGGCTGATCCTGGACTTTTGCTTGACTTCTTCGGCCTTTTTCTCATCGACGCGCGCATCGGTAATACTGCGGGCAAGTTTCTCGTCGTTGACAACATTGAAGATTTCTCCGGCCGGTGGAACTTCAGACAACCCTTGAACCTCTACAGGCATGGAAGGGACGGCTTTTTTGACCCTGCGGCCTTTGTCATCAACCATAGCTCTGATCCGGCCAAATGAATGCCCAGCAATAATAATATCACCAATATTCAGCGTACCTTTGGAGACCAGAACCGTTGCCACAGGCCCCTTACCTTTATCAAGTTTCGCTTCGATAACGGTTCCGGTTGCCAGTCGATTCGGATTAGCCTTTAGATCTTTCATCTCCGCAACAAGCAGGATCATTTCCAGCAGGTTGTCAATGTTAAGTCTGGCTTTGGCCGAGACCGGCACGGTGATCGTATCCCCGCCCCATTCTTCAACAACCAGGCCGTACTCGGTCAGTTCCTGTTTAACACGGTCCGGATTAGCGTTTTCTTTATCAATTTTATTGATCGCTACGATAATCGGTACATTGGCCGCTTTGGCATGATTAATCGCTTCCACGGTCTGGGGCATAACGCCATCATCCGCAGCCACTACCAGTATGGCAATGTCCGTGACCTGAGCCCCTCTCGCTCTCATAGCTGTAAAAGCCTCGTGACCAGGAGTATCCAAAAAAGTAATCTTTTGGTTTTTAATTTCCACCTGATAAGCACCGATATGCTGGGTAATCCCGCCGGCTTCAGATGCTATGACATTGGCGGAACGAATCGCATCGAGCAAAGATGTTTTTCCGTGATCGACGTGACCCATGACCGTCACAACAGGAGGACGGAATTTGAGCGTGGACGCATCATCTTCTACTTCCTCAATGACTGCCATGGATTTCTCAGCTTTAACCTCAATCGTCATACCCATTTCGGTAGCTACAATCGTCGCTGTATCAGCATCAATTTCCTGATTGATGGTCGCCATAACACCAAGCTTCATTAATTCCTTGATGACCTCACCGGCTTTGCGGCTCATTCTGAGCGCCAGCTCCTGAACTGACAAGGACTCAGGAATAATAATATGCTTGGGGACCACTTCTTTAACCATCTTATTGGGTTGGTTCCGGTTTGGTTGATTCCGGTCATTTTTTCTTAAGATGGAAGAAAAATCTTTTTCATCATTACGCCGTTTATCAAATAGAAACTCTTTATTTTCATGGGCTTTCTTTTTCTCCGGCGGCTGGCGTTTTACTGGCTGCTCAGCGACAGTAAGCTCAACGGATTTTCCTTCAATCTTGATCCTTTGAGTTTGGGGGGCTTTTTTATCTGTCCCTGGGCGCTGTCCCTGGGAAGGTCTTCTTCCGCTATCGGAGAACGGGCGTCCGCCGCCTTGTGGTCTCCGGTCATCACCTGCAGGACGATGTGATGGACGAAAATCACCCTGCGGTCTTGGCGCATACGGCCGATCGCCGCTCATCGGTGGTCTTTGACCCTGCGGTCTAAATTCACCAGGTGGTCTTTGTCCCTGCGGTCTAAATTCACCAGGTGGTCTTTGTCCCTGTGGTCTGAATTCACCAGGCGG